>JACPSA010000039.1 GCA_016193545.1 Chloroflexota bacterium | reverse complement strand
GCGTCCGGCTTCAGCCGGACTTGGAGCTAAGATCAACACAAGATGCCGAGCGCGGCTATTCTCGCCGGCGGCCGGGCGACTCGCTTCGGCGGGCGCGACAAAGGGGCGCTCGTCGTCGAAGGCCGACCCATACGGGAGCGGCAGATCGCCGAGCTGTCGCGCCTCACTGATGACATCATGCTCGTCGGCGGTCGGGTCGCGGCGGCGCGAAAAAGCGTCACAAGAGAACTTCGTAATGAGATTGCCGTGCGCTTGGTACGCGATCGTGTGCGCGGCTGCGGACCGATGGGCGGTCTCGATGCAGCGCTTGCGGCTGCGCGCGACGATCGGCTGGTGCTCGTCGCGGGTGACATGCCGTTTGTCACCGCCGAGTTGCTCGGGCATCTGCTCGCGCTCACGCGTGAGGCCGACATCGTCGTGCCGCAGACGCCAGACGGCTATCATCCGCTGTGCGCCGCCTACACCCGCGCGTGTCAGCCGGCCCTCGCCGCGCGGCTCGCCGATCGGCGACTCAAGATGGACGACTTGTTCGCCGACGTGCGGGTTCGCGTAGTGACCGGCGATGAGCTCGAGCGGTTTGGCGAGAGCGGCCGGCTTCTGGCCAACGTGAACACGCCGGCCGAGTACGAGAAGATTGAGGCGCTCTTCGGTCACCAACTGTAATCGTATCATGAGCTTACCGTCATTTTGCGAGGGCAGGCCTCGAAGCCTGCACTACGACGCTTGTCGGGCGGACCTTTCAGGTCCGCCGTTTTGCCAGACACCATGATGCTCAACGTTCAACGTCAGGTCCACGACGCCATCACCGATGTCGTTGGCAGGCATTTTGGACTGAGCGAGGTGCCGCCGTTTTCCGTGGAGGTGCCGCCGAGTCGTGCGCTGGGCGACCTGGCGGTGACCGTTGCGTTTCAGCTTGCGCGAACACTGCGGAAGGCGCCTCGCGCCATCGCGCAGGAGATCGCCGGCGTGCTGGGCCCCGTCCCTGGCATCGCGCGCGTGGTTGCCGCGCCGACCGGCTATTTGAACATACATGAAAAGAATTCGGCCTGGGTCGAAGTCGACCCACAGCTCGGGCATCTAGTCACAAAAGCCTTCCAGGAGATGGCCACGGGTAACTGGACGCTTAAGGAGTGGGCGAATCATGTCTATAGTCTGGGGCACCGGAGCCGGAAAGGCTTCCGCATCGCAGTCGGGATATGGAGCAGTATCTTTCATAGCCGCTTCTACCTGGGAGAGACCTGGCTGAAAAAGGGAGACATGCCGACCAAGGGCAACCATGAAGCTCTTACCGATGAAGACACCTTCAACCGCGTTCAAGAGGTGCTAAGAGTTCACGATAACTATAAGCAACGCACCCAGCGCCATAAATATCTTTTACAGGGAATGCTGTATTCCGAGGATACTAAGACACCGTGTTTCGTGGAAACTCACTAGAAAAAGAGGATCAGCTACTATCGTACCAAAGGCAAAATCGACGGCCGTCAGATTTTCTACAATACCCGGGATGTCGACGGACAGCTTCTCGATGCCATGCGGGACTTGACCATCACCGATGACCAGAAAGCAGCCTTGGAAGTTCAGCTTCACAAATGGTTTAATACTGAAAATAGTGATAACGATGAATGGGAGCAGGCAAAGCAGAGACTGGCAAAGCTGGAACGAATGGAGAAGACACTTCAGGAATTGTTGCTAGAGGAAGAGATTTCCAAAGAGGATTTCAAAGAGCGGCGTTTGCGTATTCAGGCCAAAAAAACGAACCTGAAGTACTTGGTTGACACCATAGAGTCACGCCGGGGATTGGTTAGAACCGATTTCGAGGCTGGTCTGCAATTAGTCAACAAACTTGACTCGGTCTACGAAAATGGCGATAATAATATCCGGCGCCTACTCTGTGAAATCGTATTCAAGCAGGTTAAGGTTCGGGAAGGGAAGATAGTCGACATCGAGTTGAACTCGCCCTTCACACTTATCGTCACCCAGACGAAAGGTTCGGAATCCTTACTGAGTGGCCAGCCATAATTAAATCTATTCCTCAGAGTAAAGACTACTAACCGTACCTATATACTCAAACCACGGCCTGGCTAACCCCGCGGGAAGCAAATATCACCCACTTGCTTTTTGTTATTCGAATTTATGCTACCGCTTTCCGTCCTCCTGTTTATGGCGTTCCTCAGCACAAAGGACTATACGTAACACCGATGTAATAGTATCATAAATAGTATGAAGACACTGCCTAAGATTGAGACTAACTCAAAGGTCGCTGTTGTTGGCGGCGGACCCGCTGGTAGCTTCTTTGCGCTATACCTGCTGCACTACGCACAGCAAAGAGGCATCAAGCCAGAGGTAACCATCTACCAAAAGGTCATCGACGAGATAGGGCCGAAAGGATGCAAAGGTTGTGCCGGCATTCTCTCTATGGCGCTACTCAGAAATTTAAGAGAGCTGGGCTTGACCATCCCGGAGGAGATAATCCAGAGTCGGATAGAAAGTTACACTGTTCATAGCCCCCACGCTTCAATCAGTCTCAGTAATCCGGAGAAGGAGATACAAATACTCAGTGTCTATCGAGGAGCCGGACCACGCCAATCCCATTTTGAGCACCCGGTCAGTTTTGATGGCTGGCTGTTACGTGAGGCCCAAAAACACGGCGCCAGGGTGGAAATTCAAACGGTGTCCGGAATTTCTCTTGGGCACAAGATAACGGTGGAAATGGCCGGCAAAACATTAGAATACGATTTGATAGTGTTAGCCACCGGGATAAATTCAAAGCCTGTCCCGATTAATGGGCTCAATTATGTTCCTCCCAAGAACCAGGTCATGGCTCAGGATGAGCTTCTGGGCGGTGCTACTGAGATACAGTCCCGGCTGGGCAATGTCGCCCATGCCTTTTTAATTCCCCGCTCCGGGCTAATTTTCGGAACTCTGGTGCCTAAGGGACAATTTGTAAATATCTCAGTTTTGAGCCGGCGTGAGCATCCCGTTTCAGTCGCCGATTTTCTCAAGAATGACATGGTGCAAAGCACACTGCCGAAGCATTACCAGCCGGCTTGTGGCTGCCGCCCCCAGGCGGCTACTGGTTTCGCTCGGAATTACTATGCTGACAGGTTTGTTACCGTGGGTGATGCCGCAGTTTCCCGGCTTTACAAAGACGGCATTGGGTCAGCTTTGTTAACCGCTCGAGAAGCTGCCCGGACTGCGGTCTATCATGGAATATCCCGGCAAGACTTTACCCGTTATTATCGGCCCCTCTGCAACCGTATCGACCGGGACAATCGATGGGGACATCTTTTGTTCCTGCTAAACGATAAGGTTAAAGATTCTCGCGCTTTCGTTCGGGCGCAGCAGCGGTTAATTGGAGACGAACAGAAAAAAGGGACAGGTTCACGGCTCTTTACCAGAGCTGCCTGGGGAATGTTTACCGGAAGCTACAGTTACCGAAGCATCGCCTGGATGATTGTCAATCCGCCTTCACTGGTGAGACTCTCACTGGCTTTAATCCGGGAAAGCTTTAGCAGCCTGTTCGGCAAACGGGTGGTTAGCCCCAGAACGCTCCACATCAGTAACCGCAAGGTACTGATACTGGGCAGCGGATTTGGCGGTACATACGTCTTGCGGCATCTGGTGCCCTCACTGAACCAAAACGAGAACGTAGAAATCACCATGGCAAGTGACGAGAATTTCTTCCTGTTCTCTCCCTTACTACATGAAGTGGCTATGGGTGGAGTAGAGACTAGACACATTGCCTATCCGGTGAGAAGATTACACTGGAGAGACCGCTTCAACTTTATCCAGGCCAGTGTAACCGGCATAGACCTCGGGGGTCGTAAAGTAACCACTAGCGGGGGAATGCTGGACTTCGACTATTTAGTTATGGCACTGGGCAGCGTTACTGATACCTCAGAGCTGAATTCCAGAGCAGAAAACGTGTTTACCTTAAAAACCCTGTATGATTCCATGCTAATCAGAAATCATATCATTGATGTCTTTGAACAAGCCAGCGTTGAAAAAGAGCCGGAAAAGCAGAAACGATTGCTTACCTTTGTTGTCTCCGGGGCTGGCTATGTTGGCATTCAAGTAGTGACCGAACTCAGAGATTTTATTTACCGAAATTTGATTAGATTCTATAAGGATATAAACGTTGCCAATATAAAAATAATGCTGATTGAGGTCAAACCCAGGCTGCTGGATAGGATACACCCCAGGCTGGCAGCCTATGTCACGAAACATCTCCAGCGTGTGGGTATTGAAATCAGAACGAACTCCCGGGTCACCAGCATCTGGGATGATGGCATTGAAATCAATAGCCGTGAAAAAATACCCACCAACACGGTTCTTTGGGTAGCCGGGGTTCTCGCCAATCCGCAAATCGCTGCCCTTGAAGTCAAGAAAGATAAGGTGGGACGGGTCTTGGTCAATGAGTACCTGGAAGTGCCTGGAGTTCCCGGCGTCTATGCTGTAGGTGACTGCGCCCACTTTAAAGACCCCGGGTCAGGGGAACCGATACCGCCCAGAGCACATACGGCGGTACGTCAGGCCAAAGTGGTGGCTCACAATATTCTGGCTGAAATCCGGGGTAGGGACAAAAAACCTTACCGTTATTCCCAGTCTGCAGAAATAATCTCCCTGGGTGCCTCCAAAGCTATACTACGCTTTCACCGCCTGCGGATTTATGGTTTTACGGCACGGTTCATCTGGCTGGCGGCCTATTCAACACTGATTACAGGGTCATATAACCGCCTGCGGATATTAATGGATTGGTTACTGTCTTTCCTGTTCGGTCGGGATACCACTCTGCTTAAGCTGGGGAAATTAAGTGATAAATGATTGTACTGACAACAGATAAAAGCAAAAAAATCAAGGCTACCCCATCAACTTCCGTGCTTTGACAAACAGGGCGGGATATAATAAGCTAACGCTGCGTTAAGATTCCTGAATTGCAGAGCAGAGGTTATTGTCACTGGCGCATTCCCCGGTAGCTCAACGGTAGAGCGGGTCCTTCAGCTGAAGGATTAACCGCATAGGTTCATTAACTACCTGAAGATATGGTATTATGGAGCAGTGCATTCCTCGGTAGCTCAACGGTAGAGCGGGCGGCTGTTAACCGCTAGGTTCTAGGTTCGAGTCCTAGCCGGGGAGCCAGGTTTGACTACCTGCCGGCAGACAGTCTAAAATAGCCACCAGAATATCATCAGGAATATCTCAAGAGAAGGAAGGAGTTAATTATGGCTTATAAGTATATTCTCTATGAAAAGAAGGGACAGATTGCTTATGTCACCCTCAACCGACCCGAGGCGGGTAACTCCCACCATATCTACATGGGGGAAGAGCTGACTGAAGCCTGGAATGATGCTAAGAATGACAAAAATATCCGGGTTGCTATTCTGACCGGCGCCGGGGAAAGGCATTTCTGCACCGGGGCTGATGCCAGAGCCGCCGCCAAAGGCATTGCGGTTACCCCATGGGGAGACGTCCCGGAGGACTTCTGGAAACCGGTCATCCTGGCCATCAATGGCGTCTGTGCCGGCGGTGGCTGGCACTTCGTCTGGCAGAGCGACTTTGCTATCTGTGCCGAACACGCTACCTTCCTGGAACCCCACGTCAGCATCGGCTGGGTCCCCCTGAGGGAGATGATGGGGCTGGCCGACCGTGCACCCTTAAGTGTGGTACTGCGTATGGCTTTCATGGGCACCAAGGAACGAATGGACGCCAAAAGAGCCTACGAACTGGGTATTATGACCGAGGTTGTGCCGATGGCCAAACTTATGCCCCGGGCGATTGAACTCGCCGAGGCTATCTGCGAACAGGCACCGCTGGCCGTAGAAGCCATCAAGGAGACACTACACCGCGCCTATGAACTTCGCTTCGCCAAGAGGGAAGCCTTCGAGTACGGCAACCTTTTAAGGGAAACGAAAACCCACCACAGCGAAGACTACCTTGAAGGTCCACGGGCGTTCGCCGAAGGGCGGAAGCCGGTCTGGAAGGGAAAATAACGGGCAACCAAGTAGATTTACACCCGGACAAAGGGATAGAGCACAATAACGGCAATTAAAACCGCCAGCAAAGCGCCGGTAGCTACCTGCGCCGGTGAGTGATACTTCAACTCTATCCTCGCCCAGGCGATTAATGGCACCAGGGCTACGGTTATAGTAGCTATCCAGCCATACAGCATAACCAGCATTGTTACCGAAGCGGCCACCAGGGCAGTATGCAGGCTTATCTTCCACCATAGATTGATGACCAGGAAGATAACACCAGATAGACAATCGCCAGGAAAACGGGCAATACACCCAGCGCCATTGAAATAAACGCACATTCGAGGGCATCGGCGATGCTGGATGTCGACTTAAAGGAAAGCAGCAGAATTACCGCTGCACTCACCAGGAAAGGACTCAAGATATTAGAGATCAGGTTAGCGATGCGTTTTCTCATTTTTGTCTTGTCCCGGCTAGACCCACCCATATTAACCTATCCCAAACATTTTGCCAACTCATTCCAGTAAACTTCACCCCCCTTAACTCGGTTCTTCTCAATCTCGGTTGAGAAGCTGACTTATCCTTAACCATGACAACAAGCAACCAGGAATGAGTAAAAAGGTATCACGGACTAGCTTTAATCTTCAGACTTTAAAGTGATATAATGTTGCCCAAACACGGTGTGGATGAACTATTATGCTTAAAGGTATCCTGCGTTTCTTGAGATTAAGAAAAATTGTGGTAGCTACGGGCGGAGGCTTTGACCCCCTTCATGAGGGGCATATCAGACTATTAAAGGAAGCCAAGCAGTTAGGCGATGTTCTGGTAGTAATGTTAAACAGTGATGAGCAATTGAGAAAGAAGAAAGGTCAAACCTTCTATCTGTCAGAAGATGAGAGAAAAGAGATAATAGAAAGCATCAGGTATGTCGATAAGGTGATAATCGACCCGGGAAAGAATATCACCTGCGAAGAGGCCTTGAAATTGGTCAAGCCCGATATTCTGGCTAAAGGCGGGGACAGGATAGAAGGGGTCATGCCGGAAATCGAATTGAGCGTTTGTCAAGAAATTGGATGCCGGATTGTCTACAATGTTGGTGGAGCGAAAGTACAGTCCAGTTCCTGGCTGATAAAGAGATCGAAGGGAAGCTAATCCCACCCCCGGATTCTTCGTCATCCTTCCGAGAAGGATTCCTCAGAATGACAACCATCGTTAACACAATAATTCCTTTGAGTGCTCCTCCGTGCCTGTGCTATAATTAGCGTGCTGGAGATTTTACCATGTGGAACAGACTGGAACAGATAGAGAAACGCTATAAAGAGCTAGAAGAGCAAATCGCCACTCCTGAGATAGCGTCCGACCCTAAACAGCTACAAAAACTGGCTCAGGAGAGAGCCGGTATTGAAAGCATAGTCACCCAATACCGTGAGCATCAAGCCACCGCCCGGTCATTGGAGGAAACCAAGGCGATGCTCAGCGACAAGCTCGATGAAGAAATGAAGACTCTGGTCAAGCAAGAGATAGAAAAACTTGAGTCGCAACTCGACCAGCAGGTTCAAGAACTGAGATTATCTCTTTTGCCCAAGGATAACAATGATAAGAAAGACATCATCATGGAAATCCGCGCCGGGACCGGTGGTGATGAAGCCGGACTGTTTGCCGCCGACCTTTTCCGCATGTACAGCCGCTATGCTCAGTCCAAAGGCTGGACAATAGACATCATCAACGCCAGTGAAAGCGGTATCGGCGGCTTTAAAGAAATCATCTTTGAAGTAAAAGGCGAAGGCGCTTTCAGCCGGTTCAAATATGAAAGGGGAGGGCACCGCGTGCAGCGAGTTCCCGTTACCGAATCTTCCGGCAGGATTCACACCTCGACGGCAACAGTAGCGGTACTGCCGCAGGCTGAGGAAGTGGAGCTGGCCATCAATCCCAATGACCTGAGAATCGACATCTATCACAGCGGCGGTGCGGGCGGACAGAATGTCAATAAGGTCGCCACCGCCGTACGCATCACTCATCTGCCCTCCGGCATGGTCGTCATCTGCCAGGATGAACGCTCACAACTGAAAAACAGGATGAAGGCAATGGCCGTGCTCCGCGCCCGCCTGCTCGATATAGAGCGGCGCAAACAGGAAGAGCAGATAATGCAACAACGCCGTTCTCAGGTAGGCACCGGCGAACGTGCCGAAAAGATACGGACCTACAATTTCCCCCAGGACCGAGTTACCGACCACCGCATCGGCCTGAGCCTGCGCAATCTGCCCCGTATCATGGAAGGAGACCTCGACCATCTTATCGATACTCTGGCCACCAGCGAACAAACAAAACAGCTACAGGAGCAACTGGCTTGACCATCAAACAGGCACTGAGCCGCGCCCGCGAAACCCTGGCAGCTAATCATATTGAAGACCCATCGCTCGAGTCCGAGTTACTGCTCAGGCACGCCCTGGGCATAAGCCGGGTCCAGCTATACCTGGAGCTTGAGCACGAACTCTCTCCGGAACAGAGCCAACAATTCCGAAGGCTGATTAAGCGCCGCCTTAACCATGAGCCTACCGCCTACATCACGGGACACCGCGAGTTCTACGGGCTTGATTTCTTGGTTAGCCCCGATGTTCTTATCCCCCGGCCGGAGACTGAACTGCTGGTAGAAAAAGCCATCCGGCTGGCTCAAAATCAGACGGTATCTACCATCGCCGAGGTCGGCACCGGTTCTGGAGCTATTGCCATCAGCCTGGCGCTAAGCCTGCCCCGGGTTAAAATCTACGCCACCGATATATCCCATGCCGCTCTGACTGTTGCCCAAAACAACTGCCAGAAGCACTGTGTGACCAGTAGAGTCCATCTATTAGCCGGTGACCTACTCGAACCATTACCTGAGCCGGTCGACCTGATAATAGCCAACCTGCCTTATGTCAGCGAATCAGCTTTACCGCAATTAAATATAGTGAATTTCGAGCCGGCTCTGGCGCTGAACGGAGGCTCAGACGGACTGGAGAAGATACGCCGGCTCTGCGCCCGGGTAAGCAGCAAACTTAATCCCGGTGGCTGCCTGCTCCTGGAGATTGGGCAGGGACAAAGCAAGGCGGTAACCGCCCTTTGCCGTAGTTTATTCCTCTTAGCCGAAGTAGCCGTGTCTCCGGACTTGAGCGGTATCGACCGTGTAGTGAGCCTGACCCCGGCCAGCCCGGTAGCCGACAAGGTGTAGCCTAACCTTTCTCTAACCTATGTGGACTCGGCTATTCCGCTTGACGCCGAGCTGGTTTGATGTTAAATTATTCACTGGTTTTCATCTCAAAACAAGAGTCCACTCCAAAATACAAGGAGGAATTAGCGCATCATGAACATGATTGTCTGTTGCAAGCAGGTTATTGACCCCGAAGCACCACCAGCCAGCTTCAAAGTGGATAGCTCAACCAACAAAGTGGTACCCCCACCCGGGGTCCCGCCGGTAATCAGTCCCTTTGATGAGCAGGCAATAGAAGCCGCACTGAGGATTAAAGACGCTAAAGGCGGCAAAGTTACCGCTCTGAGCCTGGGAACCAAGCTGTTGCGGGATGTAGTCAAGAAACCGCTATCGATGGGGGCTGATGAGCTTGTCCTGCTGGAAGATGATGCCTTTGCTGATGGTGATAGCTGGTCGACAGCCTATGCCCTGGCAATGGCAATCAAGAAGATAGGTGACTATGACATCATCTTCTGCGGTCGGCAGGCGGCTGACTGGGATACCGGTCAGGTAGGTTCAGGTATTGCCGAGATACTGGGAATACCCAGCCTAACTCTAGCCAAGAAAATAGAGGTCGGTGACGGTAAAGCCAGAGTAGAGCGGCTAACTGCCGATGGCTATGAAGTCGTTGAGGTAAACTTACCCGCATTAATCACGGTAACCAACGAGCTCGGGGAAGCCCGTTACCCTACTATCAAAGGGATTATGGCCGCCAAACGGAAGGAACCCGTCGTCTGGAAACCGGCTGATATCGGGGCTGACACCGCCAAGATCGGCACCGCCGGCCGACGCACCAAAGTAATCAAATTATTCCAGCCGGTCATCGAAAGCAAGTGCGAGATTATCGGAGGAGACAACCCGGAGGACGTAGCGGCTAAGCTGGTCCTGAAACTCAGGGAAGCCAAGATAATATAAGACTCCTCCTCGACATTAGCTACCCGGCATAGTAGTTATCTCTCAGCTTAAATTAAGGGGGTAAAAATCGGATGTCTGATTACAAGGGTGTTATGATTTACGGTGAGGTTACCGAAGGCAAGCTTAGCTCTATCGCTAAAGAGCTGCTGGGGTGCGGCCGAAAGATAGCCTCTGACCTCGGACAGCAATTAAGCGCGGTACTGGTCGGCAGCGGGGTAGGCGGCTTAGCCCAGGAAACCATCGCCTCGGGTGCTGATAAGGTGTATATCGTTGATAACCCGCTACTTAAAGACTATCAGACGGAAACCTATGTCCCGGTTATGGAAAAGGTTGTTAAACAGGTAATGCCACAGGTTGTCCTTCTAGGACAAACCACCATCGGGCGAGACCTGGCACCCAGACTGTCCTTCAGATTAGGCACCGCCGCCACGATGGATTGTGTCGCTCTGGCTATTGACCCGGCGTCAAAGCGGCTCTTACAGACCAAGCCGGTCTTCGGAGGTAATGCCCAGGCCATCTTTACC
This sequence comes from Chloroflexota bacterium, assembly GCA_016193545.1. Classification (GTDB taxonomy): domain Bacteria; phylum Chloroflexota; class Dehalococcoidia; order Dehalococcoidales; family UBA2162; genus JACPSA01. The sequence goes on along the minus strand of JACPSA010000039.1, from coordinate 2,687 downwards.
TATGATTCCGACCCGCAAATAGCCACGGTTAGAGCCAAAGTAATGTCACCGATGGAGCCGGATGCCTCCAGAAAAGGAGAGGTGATTACCATTGATGCCAGCCTGGACCCGTCAACCATCAAAACCAAGGTCCTGCAGCAGGTAAAAGAAGAGGTAACCGGAATAAAACTGGAGGACGCCGCGGTAATCGTTAGTGGCGGCAGAGGCATCGGTGGGGCGGAAGGTTTTAAGCAACTGGCTGAACTGGCTGAAGTGCTAAAGGGGGCAGTTGGTGCCAGCCGACCGGCCTGTGACAGTGGTTGGATGCCAGAGACGGCACAGGTGGGGCTTACCGGCAAAATTGTTACCCCTAACTTTTATCTGGCGGTAGGTATCTCCGGCTCCAGCCAGCACCTGGCTGGCTGCTCTAATGCCAAGACCATCGTCGCCATAAATAAAGACCCTGAGGCAAATATCTTCAAGGCTGCCCGTTATGGCATCGTCGGCGACTGGAAACAGGTGTTACCTGCTTTCACCAAAAAGGTTAAGGAGCTTCTAGCCAAATAAAGTCAATAGCAGAAGTTAAGGGTACTATTCGGTTTTGGTTGGTGATGTCATTGCGAGCCCGAAGGCAAAGCAATCCGTATGAAATCTTTGATATTGCTTCGTCGCCCTTCAGTGGAAGGACTCCTCGCAATGACAGTTGAAGCAACCAAATGCAAACAGAACCAGGTTAGGTCTTTTCGGCAGGTTGCTTTTCGGCGATAATCTTCTGAGTGATATGAGGCGGAGCATCCTGATAGTGGCTAAAGGTTACGGTGAAGTTCCCCTTACCCTGGGTGATTGACTTGAGGTCGATGGCGTAGTTCTGCACCTCGGCCAACGGCACCTGGGCCTGAATAACGTTAATGCCATCCTCAGGAATCATCCCCTGTACCTGAGCCCGCTTGGAGTTGAGGTCGCCGATAATATCACCCGTATAATCCTCAGGAACAGTCACCGCAATATTCATTATCGGTTCGAGCAGTACAGGCTGTGCCTGAGACAACCCTTTTTTGACTGCCCCGGCGCCGGCAATCTTGAAGCATATCTCTGAAGAATCAACCGGGTGGAAACTACCATCGTAGACACTTATTCTGACATCAGTAACCGGGTAGTGAGCCAGAACTCCATCCAGAACTGCTTCATTGACCCCCTTCTCTACCGCCGGAATATAGTTTCTGGGGATGCGTCCGCCCACTACCTTATCGGCAAATTCATGACCGCTGCCGCGAGGTAAAGGCTCCAGTTCCAGCATGACGTGGCCATATTGCCCGTGCCCGCCGGTCTGTTTCTTGTGCTTGTACTCAGCCTTAGTAGCGATAGTAATCGTCTCTTTATAGGGAACCCTGGGCGTTTTCAGGTCAACACCCACCCCGAATTTACGTAACATCTTTTCCGCAGCTACGGCCAGCTGGGTTTCACCAAGCCCGGAGAGAATAGTTTCACTGGTATCACTATCCCGGTGTAAGCGAAGGGTAGCGTCTTCTTCCACAAGCCGGGTCAAAGCCGCTCCCAGTTTGTCCAGGTCAGCCTTGGTCTTAGGGTACACGGCCTGATTGAAGATTGGCTCGGGGAAGGTAATCGGGACAAGTTTCACCGGCTTATCCCGACTGGACAGCGTGTCACCGGTACCTGTCGTGTTTAATTTAGCGACTGCCCCCATGTCTCCCATTCCAATCTGGGATACCGCCTGCTGAGTCTTACCCCTCATCATAAATAGCTGACCGATACGCTCCGCCTCACCCCGCGTGGCATTCCACACCTGAGAATTGCTGGTAAGAACTCCACTAAAAACCCGTAAATAGGTGAGCTTGCCGACATAGGGGTCGGCCGTAGTCTTGAATACCAGGCTGGCCAGCGGACCATTCTGGACAGGCTCGGCCATCTCCGCCTTGCCTGAATCTCCAACGACAGCCATACCCCGCCCTTTGGGCGACGGCAGGTAAGCCCCAATGGAGTCCAGCAGTAAGCTAATCCCGGTATTCTGCAGACCTGAACCAGCCAGGATTGGCACAATCCGACCAGCTAACATTGCCCGCCGTAAGCCGTCTTTAATTTCCTCCGGACTGAGTTCACCAGTACCTAGGTACTTCTCCAGCAAACTATCATCACCTTCAGCCACTGCCTCCACCAGCTTCTCACGGAAAGACTTGGACTGAGCCTGTAATGCTGAGGGAATTTCACCTTCTTCCCCCGCCGAACCGGAATAGCTCTTCATCGTTAGCAGGTCGATTACACCCTTAAAATCCTGGTGAGCGCCAATCGGCAACTGCAACGGCCGGCATTTAGCCCCGAACTTAGACTGAATCTTCTCCACCGTCCGGTAGAAATCGGCATTCTCACGGTCCATCTTGTTGACGAAGATAAGGCGGGTCAGATTAGCCGCCTCACTATATGCCCACATCTGCTCGGTACCGACTTCAACACCGGAGGCGGCGCAGACCACAATAATTGCCCCTTCGCTAACCCGTACAGCCGCTTTCACTTCAGCCACAAAGTCAGAATAGCCGGGGGTATCCAGCAGATTAATCTTATTCCCCTTCCAATCGCAGGGGAGCATGCTCAGGCTAATGCTAATCTTGTGCTTTACTTCAGCCGGGTCATAGTCCGAAGTGGTCGTGCCGTCATCCACTTTACCTAACCGTGTGATTGCCTTGGCACAATAC
>JACPSA010000038.1 GCA_016193545.1 Chloroflexota bacterium | reverse complement strand
TGGAGTAGTCAAGGGAAAGAGTTCGAGGAGCGGCGGGTTGATGACAACCAGGCGTTGCTGGATGAGGCTGTGAAATATGGCGATATGGTTCCTATCATTGTCTATGAAGACGGACAAGTCGAGGTTGGTTACGCCAACATGATTGGCTGACACATCGCGTAGGCGGCGTGTCCGCTCGAAGAGTCTTCGACCTGGATATTTTGTCGATTATAGTGAACTTAACCAGGAGGGATGTATGGCAGAAAAGAAAAGCGTGGTGACTCGGCAACGGTTTGCCTCTGGCTTTACCTATAAGGATTATATCGCCCAGATAAAGGTAAATAAAGACAAGTTTGAAGAGTATTACCAGACGGCCCAGCTCTCAAATGAAGACAAGGAATTTTTCCGCAAGGTAGCCGGTATGCCCGATGGTGCCGCCAAAGTGTTGGTGCTTGGGGAGGACTGGTGTCCTGATGCTTTCCGGGGTATTCCTCTGATAGCCCGTATTGCTGAAACAGCAGGAATGGAGATGAGGATATTCCCCAGAGACCTGAACCTGGACATCATGAATGAGTTCTTGAACCAGGGGCAATTCATGTCCTTACCTACGGTGGTCTTTTATACCAAAGACCAGCAGTATATCTGCCACTGGATTGAGCGGCCCGAATTTGCCAACCAGGACCGGGCAAAAATCGAAGCTGAAATCAAGAAAAAGAACCCGGCTGGCAGCGAGCAGGAGATTCGGACACTGGTAGGAGAGAGCACCCGGGCCAGGTATCCGGTCTGGCAGCAAGAATCCGCCCGGGAAATACGCCAGATGCTGGGGAAAAAGCTGGGTATCTGACCAGCCTTATCCGCCCTCTATCGGTGGCACCAGGGTCAGGATATCACCGTCGTTTAGCTTCGTTTCCAGTCCGTTCATTAGTTCCAGAAGGTGATTGTTTAAGAAGACATTCACGCCTTCGGTTAGTTTCTGGGTTTTGGTATCGAAGACAATCTGCTCAAAACGGGGATATCTGCTGGCAAGCTGGTTAAGGAGGTCGCGGACTTTATTATCGCCCTCGATTTTAGCTTCCAAGATAATCTCTTCACTGGTGCCCTCGATGCCGAAGGTGTTGGCCAGCCACGAGAGGAATTCCAGACGTACTTTACTCATGACTTAATGTCGAGCTCCTTGAAGAAATCTAGCCAATTGCCCCCATCGGTGACAGTGTCGGAATAACGAAATCAAGCCCGAGCTGTTGCAGACCCTCTCTCGGTGGCAGTCCATTCTCAGTGAGTCGCAGTGTATCTACATAGTAATTTCTTTTCGCTGTCTCGAACTCAGCACGGTCCCAGACCCAGGTGGTTCCGTATTTGTCAGTGATTGGTTCATCATAAGCCCGTGGTGGTAAATAGTCGTCCTTTGCGGGATGGTATCCTTCCCTGAGACTAAGACACCGGTTAAAGTAATAGTTCCTCAGGGCGATATCCTTAATGTCGTCTACAGTCATATCCCATCCACAGGCAGCATTCAAGAAAACCCGAAGCACCTCTTCTTGAGTGTTCCATATCTCGACAAACGGTGGAATGGCAAAGGTACAGACTGTGGCTGCCTCTAACAATGCTGACCCGATACCCGAGCCCATGCGGGCTCCATTATGGCTCGTACCAAAGGGCAGGCCATTGCCGACATGTTTATTGCGTACATCGTAGGTTGGAGCGGCGCATCCGTGAACCTCAAAGGCATACCACTTAGATTTCTCTCCGAAAGCTTCATAGGCACGCCGGAACCCTTCAGCCAGAGCCGCCGGCGCACGGCCTTCTTTGTAGGCGATTTTCTTGAGGAGGTCGCAGACTGCTGAGACACTGCCCCACTGCAGGTCAATTCCGCCAAGGTCTTCCTTACTGATAATGCCGTGCTCGTAGAGGTCCATAGCCCAGGCGGTAATTCCTCCCACCTCCTCACTATCCATGCCAAGCTCGTCTACCAGTGTTGACAGTTCAATCGTTTCATCAAAGCCCAGCATTATGTTGGCATTGAAGCCTCCGACATCGTCATGTCTCATTTCACCACCGAAGGCCCTCCTCGCGCTATTCTTAAAGAAAGGAACAAAGCAGGCAGCGGCACACCCGGGGCAGCCGTCAGTCCAGGCGTAGTATTTCAGGTAGTGCTCCAGGTGATTGCTCTTCTCGACAATCTCATGGTAGCCGAAGTGGTTGTTCTTAATTCCTTCGGCGGCGTAGCGGAGCAAAAGGGGCGGAGACTTGGAATGTCCCCAGCGATTTTCTCCCAGCTTACGGAGCGCTGTTTTGGAACTGGTAGCGTAGGTTTGGAAAAGCTCCCAGACTTTGGCATGGTCCGAATACAAGGGGCCCTTAGTGCCTTTAACGGCAATGGCTTTGAGATTCTTTGAGCCCATTACGGCGCCGCACCCCCACTTCGAGGCGCTGTGGACGAACTCAGTAGTTACATTAGAGTATCTCACCAGGTTTTCACCGGCGGGCCCGATACAAAGAACGCCAAATACTTCACCGGTCTGCTGATTCAAACGGTCTCTCAAACCGGTCTCGGTTTCCAGCTTCCACTTGCCCCACAGGTCTGAAGCATCCCGAATTTCCACTTTGTCATCCCAGACGTACAGGTAAACAGGTTTCTTTGCCTTACCTTTAATCAATATGCCGGCGTTATATTGGGCTTTCATTACCTCATCACCGAAATAGCCGGAGACAGAGCTTCTCCCGGCCCAGCCGGTGAGAGGAGATATGAAACTCAAGACCGTTTTGGTTCCTATCAGCCCTGTCAACGGGCCCACGCCAATATGTAAAATATTGTCAGGACCGAGAGGGTCGGCTCCCGATGGCACCAGGTCCCATATCAGCTTGTTGGCCAGTCCTCTGGCCCCTAGGTATTTCTTGATGTCTTCAGTAACATCTACTACTTGATGTGTCCCTTTGGTCAGGTCCACTTCCAGCAGGTTCATTTTGATTTCAGCCATTTTTTACCTCCATCCCGGGTAACCCATGCTTTCTCTGTTCAAGGGGTATAACCTTTTGGCGATAAGTGTTGCCTTTTCATCAGCATGCTTCCGTGAAAGGTCCTGGAAAGAATAAGCAAAGCGCTCGCCGCTTCTCAGGAAATAAAGGGCACCATTAGGGCAGACATTCACGCATTGAGGGCCTGTCTTACCGGTGTTCTCGGTATCGCAGAGGTCGCAGACGAAAGGCGTTGGCGATGCCGAAGGATAGCTCCTCACTGCTTTGGCGCTGCAGGCTGCCTGGCATTGCAGGCACTCGTTGCCGAGGCATCTGTCCCGGTCAATCACCATATGCAGTGACTTCTTGTCAAAATAGATTGCCGGTGGTGATACCGGGCAGGCTTTCTCGCACTCTCTTTCCCGTTCCTGGCACTGGACACATGTCACCTGGACGGCTTTGGGCAGAGGTAAGAGATACTTACGTACCTGTATTCTAGCCAGTTCTTTGTTAATCACGCCGAAGTGTTTCATGGAGCAAGCCATCTGACAAATTCCGCAGCCTACACACTTCATTTCATCACACTCAATGAAGGCGGCGCCCATGGGATAAGGATAATTCTCTTTTCCCCAGCCTTCTGCCCTGGCTTCTGTTCTGTGTACTACCGATATTTCTCCGGCGTCCTTTTTCCTCTTCTGATTTATCATAAGTAGAGCCTCCTTCTGGAAAAATCTAACCTACAAATCAGGACTCCCCTCCCCTACTCACCTGTTAGTATCTGAAAGGCGTAATATATCATCCCTGGAAACAATGACCTTGTCAAGGACTGACCAGCCTGAGATATTATGGGTATCTCGCCAGTTCAACAGTTCAGTAATGGCCACTGGCTACTATACATTCTTACGCTTCCATCTTCCTGAGCGGAAATAGGCTGAATAGATGACCGCTCTCATGGCGATGGCACTAACTATTGCCACGCGGACTCCATAGACGCCAAGACTGGTCATCCGGGAGAGGAAATAGGCAAGAGGTACCTGTATGCCCCACATGGTCAGCATGGTAGTCAATAGCGGTATCATGGTATCGCCGACTCCGTTCAGGCAATTCATCAAAGTATTGACCAGCCCGAAAACCAGATAGCTAACTATCTCAATCCTGAGAAAGGTACTGGCTACCTTCACCAGTTCAGGTTCCGTATTGAAAATGCCGACTATCCTCTCAGCCCCTATCCATACCGGTACAGAAACGGCGACCATAAGTACTGTTACTAACGCTGCGGTCTGCCAACCGGTTCTTTCTGCCCGTTCTGGTTGGCCTGCCCCCAGGTTCTGTCCAGCCAGAATACCGGCAGCCATGCCCATCCCGGCCGAAGGCATGCGTAAAAACTGGTCTGTTCTTTCCAGTAAAGAATGAGCGGCCACGGCTATGGTGCCGAAGGGGACGACAAACCACATTACCACCAGGTTGCTGAAAGTCCTTTCAAAACCCGTTATTGAGGCAGGAATGCCTACCTTGATAATGCGCCAGGCCATGCTGCGGTCAAAGCGAAAGTTTTTCATAGTCAGTCTCAGGCGGGTGCGTCCGCTAAAGAGAAACCATAACCCGAGAGTCCCGCCCACGCCTTGAGCGAAAACATTGGCCAGCGCCGCGCCACTAACACCCAGGTGTGGAAAGACCCACCAGCCAAAAATCAAGACGGGAGAAAGCACTATGTGAAGGAGTCGATAGGCAACAGCTATTCTCATCGGTGTTACCGCATCGCCTGAAGCTTGCATCGTGGCTTCTGCCATTGAATTGAAGGCAATCGTTACTGAACCCACGAACAATATACGCAGGTAAACTGTCCCTTCGGTGATAACCTCAGGTTCCAGCCCGAAGAGAATTAGTATCGGTTCGGCAAAGAAGATACCAACCAATGCCAAAAATAGAGAGATGATGCTCTTGATAATAAGGGTTTGTTGGCCGGTGAGGTTGGCCATTTCCGTATCGCCTGCCCCGATAAAACGGGCCACTAAAGCTCTTACGCCTGTATTGAAACCCATCATCATGGAGTTCACCAGCATGACAATCATGCCGGAGACACCAACGCCAGCCATGGCCACTGTCCCCAGTCTGCCCACCCATATCATGTCGATGGTCGGACCCAATGTATTCAGGATACCGCTGACCACCATCGGCCAGGATAGCGACAGGATGTTGCCAATGATGCTACCTTTTGTCCAGTCCCGTTCTAAGATTGCCCCTCTCCTATCCCTCTTATTAAAATCCTCTTCTACATTAATAGCTAATAGTATAGCACCTGGGTAACCTACGACAAATTCGGCCATATCTTGAAGACGCAGTTAGTTTGTTCGGGAAGTATTACGAACTGTCGAACATGTTATGCTGGATATAGAGAAGCACAATTGACTACGGTCGGTGCGGAAGTGTAGAATCAGCTTATTATTACGCATAATTCACGCTAAAAGGAGGTGATAGTCTTCAGTAGATATTATGTAAAGGTGTTAGAGATAATCGATGGTTGGCAGTTAACTTCTGGCAGGAGGTTCTTAGACAGCCTGCAGTAGAATAATATAGTATAAACTGCCAAAGATACGACAGTTAAACGAAAGATTCGAACGAGGAGGAATTTCAGATGGCATATGATAGAGGGAGACAGCAGGGTACAGGTGGGGCACCACTGACGA
>JACPSA010000019.1 GCA_016193545.1 Chloroflexota bacterium | reverse complement strand
GAGCTATTTTTCTCCTCTGTACCAACTCCTAACTCAAGGCTACCAGCTCGGAGAGGAAGAGAAGGTGGAAAGAATGGCCTGGTGGCTGGCTTTCGCCGTAGTAATACTTGCCCCATTTCTGCTCCACGGCGGGGTCATTCCATGGCTTTTCCAACTTATGGCCTCGATGCCGGCTTGGTTTAGTCCTATTCAGGCACCTACATTCCTCAGCATTGCCCTCACCTCAGCTTTCGGTTCGGTCATCCTTGTTGCCTATGTTTTCCGTCGGGTCTATGGCTGGAAAGAACTTATCCCGGACAAAGTCTTTGCCAGGATGGGCAGCGTGCTGTCGCTGGTAGGGCTGTTCTTCTTGTGGCTCCAGCTTCAGGCGATTATTACTGGTGCCTTTGCGGCGCCGGTAGGGCTCCGCACAGCTACCGAAGCCAAGCTTGAGGACCCTATCTACTGGACGGCTATCGGGCTTGTCATTGCTGCCGTCCTCTACCTTGGGGCGCAGACCATCTGGCCTGCTCTATTCAGCGTGAGGCGTATCGTCATCGCTGCAATCATGCCGGTGCTAGCTACCTTATTTGAGAAAACGCTCTTTATCGTTGAGGGTCTGGCACACCCTGCCTTCGATATTTACAAGACGGTTCCAGGTCACTATTTCCCTACCTGGGTCGAAGTTTCCTCCATCACTGGGGCTGTGGCGATGCTGGTGTTGTTCTTTGCAATCGTAGCCAAAGTGATACCGGTCATTGAAGTGGAAGGTGAGAGGGAAGAGTAAGAATGGAGTGGATAGGTCTTCCGGTTGGCATATGGCTGGTCTTCGGCATTATTCTGTTGCCGGTGTACGGCATGCTGCTGGGATGGTTTTTAGGAAAGCCGCGCAATTTCTCTTTGGCACTCCGCGGTGTCACCTATCTGATAGCGATGATAGTGCTCCTGTGGGGCGGGCTATTTGCGGTCAGTATGTTAATACGGTTTGTCTTTTTCCAGCCGTAGTCGGGAGTATGATATTAGCCCAGAGGGTAAGCAAGAGTACCGGAAGGAACTGAGCAAGATGAAGGTAAAATCGGCTTGGTATTTAGGCGGAGTACTGGTACTTGGACTAACTGTACTGGCTATTTCCTGCGCTCTAATAGAGCCACCGGTTCCGCCGCTGCCGGTACCAACTATTGCCCCTCCGGTAATACCACACTCTCTAGAGGGACGTGCTGACTGCCGGCTGTGTCATGAAGCTGGGATCGGAGGTGCGCCTAAGTTCCCGGCTGACCATAGCCAGCGTCCAAGCGATGTCTGCCTTACCTGCCACGTGGAAGCACCTGGCAAAAACGGTGTCACTACTCCTCTCACAGTGCCGCCACATCCGGTAGAGATAACACCAACGGCAGTATCGGCTAAAGAACTATATGGCGCGAAGTGTGCTGTCTGTCATGGGGCAAATCGACAGGGTGTCACAGGTCTGGCTCCAGCTTTGACCCCGGAGAGCCTGGCAACGCTGAGCGATACTGAGACAAGAAATGCGATGTTGGATGGCCGCCCCGGCACGGCGATGCCAGGGTTTAAGGTAGCCCTCACCCTGGAGGAAATAGACGCCCTGCTCCAATTTATCAAGTCCACCTCACCTTAGAGATTAGAAAGAGTGTGACACACCTTGCTTTATTTAGTTCTGATAAGAATTGAAGAGGCCGAGCCAATTGCTTTATAATTTTAGTAAATGAGGATTGCAATGGAGTCAATAAAGATACTGGTGGTTGATGACCACGCTCTAATGCGGGATGGTATTCGGGCACTGCTTGTCTCCCAAGATGATATTGGTATAGTGGGCGAAGCGTCTGATGGAAATGAAGCGATTGAGAAGGCGCGGGAGTTAATGCCTGATGTGATAGTTATGGACGTAGCTATGCCGGGGATGGATGGTCTGGAAGCCACTCGCCGCCTGAGAAAGAAGAACCCAACAGTGAAAGTACTGGTATTGACACAGAACGATAATAAAGAGTATATATTGTCCGCCATTAGGGCTGGCGCTGATGGTTATGTCCCCAAGAGGGCACTCGGTTCAGAACTGATATCAGCCATCCGTACCGTGCACAGGGGGGATTCTTTCTTATACCCGTCAGTAGCTGCTGTGCTGATTGAAGATTACCTGCGCCAGGTTGAAGAGGAACCCTATGACCAGCTGACTGCCAGGGAGAGAGAAATACTCAAGCTGATTGTCGATGGCTGCACCAGCCGGGAGATTGCCGAAAAGCTCTTTATTAGCTTCAAGACAGTCCTGGGGCACCGGACGAGAATAATGGAGAAGCTGAGCATACACAATCGCACTGAATTGATTAAATATGCCATGCGTAAGGGGCTGGTCAGCGTCGATGCCTGAGAGGGTTGTTAGGCTTTCTTTTCTCTGTCCCACATGGTTGTGGTGACACCCTCATCTACCAGCTTATTTTTTTGCACCCGCTCGGTATCGGTTTTAGGCAGGCTATTCCTGAAATCTACGTACCGAGGTATCAGATGCCTGGCCATTCGGGGTTCACAATAGTCAATTAGCTCTGCAGGGGTTAATTTTCTCCCCGGTTTCAATATGACTGAGATTTTTATTTCCTGGTCGAACTGAAACCCTGAGCTAACACCCACGGCGGCTGACTCCAGTACATCGGGGTGTTTATCTATTACCGACTCGATTTCTAGGGAAGAGATGTTCTCACCGCGACGACGGATGAACTGTCTGTCTCTATCGGAGAAAAACATCCATCCTTCTTCATCCCGGTAGCCGTAGTCACCGGTATGAAACCAGCCATCCCTGACCTTCTCGGCAGTGCGTTCCGGTTCCTTATAATATTCTGCCGTGGCTGGCGTTCCGTCTCTGGGCCTGGATACAATCTCGCCAACAATATGTGGGGGGCATTCCTTACCGTTTTCATCCATGATTGTCACCAGACGTCCGCCCCCTTCATCCCTGCCGATGGAGCCTTTCTTGTCCCCGGGTATATTACGCAGTCCGCCACCACCATCGGAAGTGGCGTAGCGTTCTATCAGAATAACCCCGAACCTGTCATAGAACTCGTCCCTGATTTCTCCTATCGGGGCATAACCATCGCCAAAGCGCATCGAGTGGTTCTTGTCATCGGGGCTGGGGGGTTGCTTAAGCAGGATATGGGGCATGCTGCCGGCAAAACTGAAGCAGGTGCAGCCGAACTTTCGTACCTCGGGCCAGAAACGGCGGGCGCTGAAACGGCGCGTCAATCCACAGGTAGTCTCTACATTTAGCGTCCTATTAGTGCAGTCATTATAGCCCACATTATGGTAGAGGGGTAAGACCACATACTGGATTTCATCAGCCGTGTGCTGATACTTTAGCTGGGCTTTATCTCTGGGGAAATTCGTCGCTACGGCGAATCTGGCGACCGTGCCCTTGGGTAAGCCAGTGGTGCCTGAGGTGTAATGAATCCGGGTCATCTCGCCGGGCTGCCGGTAGATATGAGGGATACTGGCGGAACCCTGATAAAGCTTATTGAATGTGATATAACCAGCAGGCAAGCTACCCTTTCCCTCGGCAGTTGGTAGCACAATAATTCTCTTAATCTGTTTCAAATCATTTCTAATGAATTCCACATTTTCCAGACATTCCTGCTCGACTAAAAGCGTCTTAGAATCTGACTGATTGATAATGTAGGACAATCCCTCGCCCTTTAAGCCAGGGTTGATGGTCACATGGACGGCGGCAATTGCATTTGTAGCATAGATGGCATAAAGATACTCGGGACAGTTATACATCACTATACCGACGTGTTCCCCCTTTTTTATCCCCAGGTCGAGGAAGCCATTGGCTACCCGGCTCACTTTATCCTTGAGTTCTCCGTAGGTTATTACCTGGTCTTCAAAATAGAGATAGGGTTTATCCTTATTTCTGGCTACCTTAGCCTCAAGAAACTCGCCAAAGGATTCCTCCGGTAGCTGCGGACGTCCATCGAATTCATCCTTCCAGCCAGGAATTTCCTTTTTTCTTCTTTCTTCTCGCTCGCTGTCCATGTTGTTCTCCCTTTAGAGTTGCCGTTTACAGCGATTAACTTTTGTCCGTCTTTTGAGAACTACCTGAAGGGCTTTCATGGAATGAAAAAAGGGTAAACTATTTACCGTTGTGATGTCAATAGACAATCAAGCAGATGGAATATATACACCAAAGCAATTGTGAGGAGGTCTACTGATTAACCTTACTTTGTCTGGCGGTGGCCAGAGCTTTTGCCAGGAGAGCCACGATACATATCACAGTTATTAGTGAAAGCCCGGCCATGGTGATGAAGACCCAGCGCGTATCAGAATGCTCGGCGATGTATCCCAGAAAGGTCGCTGAGAATGAGCCGAGACCAAAACCACCGAAGAAGTAAATACCATAGCTGCGACCCCGCCAGGCGGCTGGAGTATATTCAGCGATAAGAGTATTAAAGATTGGTTGCCCCATGAAATGGAAAAAGGCGAAGGCGATGGCACTGAGCATTAAAACTAATCCCTCGCTGTTGCCTATTAGCAGGAGCAACGGGGTTGCGGCTACGGCTACTATTACCGCCAGTACCTCACGGCGCTTGTGTTCCGATAGGTAACCCCCGCTAAGTTGTCCGGCGACCCCAAAGATGAGCGCAATAGTGGTGAAGGAGCCGGCCAATGCCATGCTACTGAAGTTGAACAAAGTAAAATGGAGTCGCTGGCTAAAGTATACCGGTAGGAAGGTAACCAGCCCACGATAAATCAGACCATTCACGATTGAGGCAAGGAAGACGAGCGTTAACGGTAGGGCTATCGACCGTAGCTGAGCTCTGCCCGTGTCGGCATGGATAGTCGTCTCGGAGACGGTCGGGATTTGAGTACGGGAAAAAGAGTAAAGCAGGGCGGCTAGCAGCAGGGTGGGGATAGCAAAGATGAGGTAGGGTGCTCGCCAGCCGAGAGATGCCGCCGTAATACCGGCCAGAAAAGGGCCCAGGGCGACCCCGAGATTACCACTCATTCCGTGGTAACCGAAAGCGATGCCTCTATGTTCTGTTGAACGGGTCAGAAAAGCTGACCCGACCGGATGATAGATGCCCAGGGCTAATCCCAAAACAGCTAGCGCTGCGCCTAGCACATAGATGTTGGGTGATAATCCAACGACGATAGCAGCTAAGCCCGAGCCTAAGGAGAAGAATACCAGTAACCGTCTCTCACCAATGCGGTCAGCCAGAACCCCGGCGGGTAAAGCCGCCAAACCGAAAGTAAAACCGGCAACATTGGCCAACACTCCCAGGATGAAGAAACCAACGCCGAACTCCTCGGCAATACCGATGAGAATAATCCCATAGGTCAGTTCAAACATGTGGTCCAGCACATGGCAGGCTGAGGCGTAGGCAATGACCTGTTTTTCAAATCTTTTCATTCGTTCAGCATCCTTTCTAGTTTGAGATAGTCAGTAGGCTGGCTAATTATGGGGTTCCTGGTTGAGCCAGGGAATTGGCTCTTATCTTGGCTATTTCCTGTGGGGTTTTCACCTTGCGGAACATGAAATAGAGGGAGAGGTCATAGGTGATTTTCAATATCGCACAGCCAATGATAGGTACATTGGCGGAGAATGCTTGCCATAAAGCGGTCGCTACCGAGGGCCCGATTGTTCCCGAAACATTACGACCAACGATATGAATACCGGCCATCGCTACTCTCTCGTTCGGACGCACTACTGACATAATGTAAGAGTCCCGGGTCGGTACATCCATCGAGTTCAAGAAGGCGCGTACCTGCCAGAAGAACACGGCTAATCCGGCACTGGGAGCAAAAGTGGTTGCAATGAGGAGGAGGCTGGACGGGATATGAGTGAAGACCATTGTGTTGATGAGCCCGATTAAGTTGCCCAGTTTGGCAGCTACCCAGAGAGAAATGGCGGCTAAGATATCAGACAGGAAAAAGATGAGGGCTAAAGACTCTAATTCCAAGCCAAACCTGGTGTAGAACCAGTAGGCTGCCAGGCTTTGCATAAATAGCGACCCGGCAAAATGGTCCAGGCTGAATAAACCGGTCAATGTGAAAATCAGCCTTCGTGAAGGAAGACGCATAGGATTGACCCAGCGCTGCTCACTGTGGCTAACTTCTATCGATGGTGAGAGTAAGTTATAAAGCAGTGTCGCTACAAGAAGAAAGAAAGCGAAGCCAATAAACATTGCCTTATAGGCATGAATTTCGCTTAAAGCAAAGGCGTTTTGCAGAAGGATGGGTAATCCCGCGGCTAAAGCGCCCAGAGCATTACCTGCCAAACTTACGATGCGATAGGTAGCAAAGAGGTCGGTCCGTTTTGGTGATGGTACGGTATCAGCCAGACTGGCTTGTTCCAGTGGTTGGGTAGGTAGCATCCCGGTTCCGGTAATGCTACCCAGGAAGGCGACTAACATCAGTGGTAGAAAGTAGAAAGTCATTGATGAAAACCAGGGCCAGTCCGGCTGCCCCCGAGAGCAGGGTAAAAATAACGAGTAGACGACGGCGTCCTACTTTCTCCGCAATCAAACTAACGATAAAGGCAAGGCAAGCCGAACCAGCAACTCCGGCACTGAGAAAAGCTCCTATCTGAACTAAACTAAACCCCAGTTTGTTCAGATAAAGGGCAAGAATAATCGCTACTGAACTTTGAGCAAGTGAACATAGCCCCCGGCTAACGATAATTAGTTTGCCATCCCGGTTTATCCAGCCCAGTGGTAGCTTGATTCGGCGTACCATTTCTTAATTAACTCTCCAATCTAATTTCCTGCATAGACTATACCTGGCTCCTTGGCCGGTACTGGATGGCTTCGGCCAGGTGGTGGGCTTTGATTATTGGGCTGTTGTCCAGGTCAGCGATTGTCCGTCCCAGTTTCAATACCCGGTGGAAGGCACGGGCCGAGAGGTAGAGTTGCTTCATCGCCATTTTGAGCAGGCTCTGGGCAGAGTCTTCTACCTGACAGAACTCTCTGACTTCGGTCGGTGTCATTTCGGCATTGCAGGTCAACCTGGTCTGGTGAAAGCGCTCGCTCTGTATGGCGCGAGCTTTTAGCACCCTGGCCTGAGCTTTCTCAGATTTCTCTCCCAGTCTGTCATCAGCCAGCTTTTCATAGTCGATGTGGGGTACCTCGACGAAGATATCGACTCGGTCAATAAGCGGCCCGCTGATGCGTCTCTGGTAGCGGGCAACCAGACTGGGAGGGCAGGTGCACTGCCGGAAAGGGTCGCCATAGTAACCGCAGGGACAGGGATTCATGGCTCCGACCAGCATAAAGTTAGCCGGAAAACTGACACTGCCCTGAGCGCGGCTGATGGTAATAACCTTGTCTTCCAGGGGTTGACGTAATGTTTCCAGCAGTGAGTGTCCGAACTCGGGAAGCTCGTCAAGAAAGAGGACTCCCCGGTGGCTGAGGCTGATTTCCCCCGGTCGAGGCCAGTGTCCGCCTCCTACTAGACCGGCGCTGGAAATGGTGTAGTGAGGGGAACGGAAGGGTCGCTGTCTGATTAAAGGGGTATCGGCTGGCAGCAGGCCGCTGACACTGTAGATTTTGGTGACTTCCAGTGCCTCATCATTGGTCATTGGCGGCAGTATCGAAGGAATCGAGCGTGCCAGTAGTGTTTTGCCGCTGCCGGGGGGGCCTGTCATGACGATGTTGTGCCCGCCGGCGGTGGCTACCTCTAAGGCCCGCTTGACGTGCTCCTGCCCTTTAATGTAAGCCAGGTCGACAGTTGAGGAAGGTGGTGTTGGGAGTTCTTCGCTTGCATCAGGCCGGTACTCCGGGACGGGTATCTCTCCGCGGAGATAACTAATCAATTGGGATAGTGAGCTGATGGGGATGATTTTGACTCCTTCTATCAGGGATGCCTCTCTGGCGTCGGCTTCGGGGACAATAATCGTGGTAAATCCTCGTTCACGAGCCAGGGCGACCATCGGTAAGACGCCGTTAGTATGGCGCAGGCTGCCATCCAGTGATAGTTCCCCGAGAAGGAGGGTTTGAGAGACATCGGCCGCTACTTGTTCTGAGCTGAGCAGAATGCCGACGGCAATGGGTAAATCATAAGCCGGGCCGGCTTTCTTGAGGTCAGCCGGGGCGAGGTTTACGATAATGCGCTTCATCGGGAAGGTGCAGCCAGAGTTGCGGATGGCGGCTCTTACCCGTTCCCGTGCTTCCTGGACGGCAGTATCAGGTAAGCCGACAATAGTGAAGGTGGGTAAACCGGGGGAGATGTCCGCCTCAACCTCGACAATGGCTCCTTCCAGCCCCACTATGGCGCAACTGATTACCTTGGCTAACATAATTTAGCCAACAGTATAGCATAATTAGTGGGTGTGGGGAATTCAGTCAGGATTCTGGATAGAGAGTGAACCGACCTTTGGCTAGGCTTCACTCATTGCTATTATTC
>JACPSA010000021.1 GCA_016193545.1 Chloroflexota bacterium | reverse complement strand
CAAGGGAGTCAGCTTATCACACCGGAGTTACCTGGCGACCAGGCTTACCTTCGAGCAATATTTCGATATGTCGGAGAGCACGCAGTTGGACCTGTTGCTGGTCAATCCCATGCACCACGCCAATTCCTCAGCCCTGACTGACCTGGGCCTGCGGCGAGAAGGCGCTGTAATCCATCTGCTGGAACGGTATACCACCGCTTACTGGAAAATACTGGTCGAGGTAGCCCGCCAGAAGCGCGAATTGCTGGTTACCTCCTTGGTCTCACGGCATATCGATTTCCTGGAGTCGCTGGCTACCCAGTCCTTCGGCGGAAGGACGCCGATTGAAGTAGCCGAGATTAAGGATGCCCTGGCTAAGACGGATATCCTGATAGGTTCAGCGCCGGTCGGTCCGACTACTGTCGGGCGGATACTGAAGTTCAGCGGCCGTCCGCCGCTGGTCCGTTTCGGTGCCACCGAGACCTGCCTCCAGATGATGGCGACGTCGAGGACGTGGCCTCAGGACGAACTGATGAAGGCCTTCGAGGCCGGATGGTCGCATTGCCATAAAGGGGAAGAAACGAGCGGCTACTATATTGGCCGGGAGCATTTTCCTTTTACGCGGGTTAAAGTGGTTAAAGCTATCGAGCCGGGCAGTAGCGACTATTTCCGTCCTTGTGAAATCGGCGAGCCGGGTTATCTTGTTACCCAGGGCCCCAACCTTATGAGCGGCTATATTGGTGATGCTCAGGCTACCCGGGAGGTTTTCCGGGAGGGGTGGTATACCGGACTCAGGGATATCGTCTTTACTTTGAAGAACAGAAAGGACGGGCAGCTAGATTACTACTGGCTGTCCCGGGATTCGGCGCTGCTAATTCGTGGCGGGGCTAACTACGCCTATGACCAGATTGCCGCCGAGCTGTCCAGAGTTCTGCAGGAAGACTTTCAATTACAATCTGACCAGTTTAGTTTAGCGGTAATCGGTCTCAGGCTGGAGAGCGAGCATGAAGATAGCTGCTGTGTCACTATTGAGCTTAACCGGGAAGCGGCCGATATTGAATCACAGTTGCAGGTTGACTTCATTGACGCTGCTGCCAGGAAAGTTTCCAAAGGAGCCCGGCCGGACTATGTCCGCTTTGGCCGTATTCCCTTGAATTTTAAGGGTGCGGTGCTTTACCCCCAGTTGAAACAGGAATTTCTGGACTGGTTTAAGAGCAAAACATAGCCGGGTCCGGTGGCTTATTCCAGCTGGTGTCCCGGACTGAAATTGTCTTCCCTGCGCCCGGTTAGATTTTGGCGGCGTTTTCCATCTGTTCGGCGACGAAAGAGCCGATGTTCACCATCAGGGGTATGGTCGTCACCGCGAAGAATCGGACGGCTTCTGTCTTACCGGTGTTGAAGTGCTGGTGGACTGCCATCGGCGGTATGGTAATGACATCACCTTTCTTCCATTGGTACTTGGTGCCGTCAACCACCGTGTAGCCGGTGCCCTGGATAATCATAATGATGGCTTCCATGTTATGCTTGTGCTTGCCGCTCTTCCAACCTACGGGTATCTCGCGGATAAATGAGCTAATCTGTTTGTTGGCAAAGCCAAATTTAGGATTGATTACCTGGGCGGTGGTACCTGTGGCGTTGGTCTCAAACTTCAACTCCTCGCTCTTCATGACCAGACGAGCATTCTTCCAGTGTTCCTCTACCTCTTGCGCCATTCTGGCGATGCCTTGTTGTGTATCCGCAAGTTTTGCCATCTTCAGTTATCCTCCTTTAATTACCAGAAGCTTACCTGAGCAGTATTATCGTTGAGGTGTAACTGCTTGTCAACGCTGCTATGTTGAGGTATTGTTTTTGACTTACGCTATCTTCTATACTAAAGTATAGGTGGAGCAAGTAAACCGGGTGACCGCCCTGACTTCTAGTCGGGGAGGAAAGTCCGAGCTCCACCAGGCAGGATGCTGGGTAACACCCAGGAGGGGCGACCCTACGGATAGTGCCACAGAAACATACCGTCCTTCCCTTTGGGAGAGATAAGGGTGAAATGGTGGGGTAAGAGCCCACCAGCGGTTGGGTGACCAACCGGCTGGGAAAACCCCATCCGGAGCAAGACCAAATAGGGGGATAAAGGGATGCCTGGCCCCGTCCCCGGGTTGGTCGCTTGACCCTTCCGGTAACGGAAGGGCTAGATAGATGGTCACCGTCCTTCCCATTTGGGAAGGATACAGAACTCGGCTTACAGGTTTACTTGCTCCGCTTCTTAGTAATTTGATACTTTGTTTTCTCCTATAGTTCGGCGTTCTACAATAGATAATCACAGAATTGGCAAAACACTTTGGAGGAGTAAGTTCGATGTCAAGAAAAGTAAAAATAGTGATAATCACCCTGTTATCGGTAGTGAGCCTGGTCTTAGCTTTTGGTGCCGGCTGTACTCTGGGTACGTCTTCAACTACTCCGGCTACTGTTGGGCCGGCAACTGCAAACCTGGGTCTGGATGTGGTTACGGAAGCCTGGGGTATTATTTTCCAGGATTATGTGGAGAAGGATAAACTTGATGCTCGCGTACTGAGTGGGGGAGCTATCAAGGGTATGGTGGAGGCACTGAACGACCCGTACACTACCTATCTGGATGTGGAAACCTACCAGTTGAACTCGAGCAATCTGGAAGGGAAGTTCGAAGGCATTGGCGCTTATGTCGGTATCAGGGATGGGAAGTTGATGGTTATTGCTCCTATTCCCGGTTCACCGGCGGATAAGGCGGGTATCAAGGCGGGCGACCTAATCTTGGAAGTTGATGGTAGCGCTACCTCGGAGATGAGTCTGGAAGTAGCAGTGCTGCATATCCGTGGACCGCGGGGAACAACAGTCAGGCTGCTTATTCTTCATCAGGGTGAGGCCGGTCCTGAGGAGATTAATATAGTCAGACAGGAAATCGAGGTATCCAGTGTGCTCTTTGAGATGAAAGGAGATATTGCCTACATTAATATTAATCATTTCTCTGGGCGTACTGATGAAGAGCTATCCCCAGTGCTGAAAAGTGTCGAGCAGGCAGCAGCTACCGGCATTATTCTCGATTTACGCAGTAATCCGGGTGGTCTGCTGAACGAGGTGGTTGACGTGGCTAGCCACTTTTTGAAAGAAGGGGTGGTCGTCCGTGTAGTAGATAATCAAGGTAATCAGTCTTCTTTATCGGTTAAGCCTGCGGATGTGACTACCAGCCTACCCATGATTATGCTGGCAGATAACTTCAGCGCCAGCGGTAGCGAGGTATTAGCCGGGGCTTTACAGGATTACGGCCGCGCTAAACTCGCCGGTATCAAAACCTATGGTAAGGGCAGCGTTAATACGTTGCGCCGACTTAAAGATGGTTCAGGGCTATATATTACCATTGCCCGCTGGCTGACGCCTAATGGACGTCTGATAGAAGGTAAAGGAATCAGTCCGGATTATGAGCTGGAACTGACCGGTGAGGACGTTATTCAGTGGGCGATAGACTATCTGAAAGGCAATAAAAGATGAGTTGCTAGTCTCGACTAATCAGTCTTACCGCTGTTCTCTCCCTGCCGGTTTTGACCTGAAAGCATCATCGTTTTTAGCCTTTTTGCTATTGTCTTTTACTTCTCCGGTTACTATGATTGGCTTACCTCATGCTAACCCTTGAGAATCTTATAGAGGGGGAGATGGCTATGGCAATATCACAAGAATTCGACCTACAAAAAGCGTTAGATAGAATCAAAACAGATATGGCTATTGAGGATGCTTTAGCTAATGCCTCAGAAGTAATGGAGCTGGACGAAATCTTTGCTCAGGTCAATATCCAGGATGAGATGTATCGGCGTGGCTATTACGCCGGTTGGAGAGCCTCGCTAAAATTTTATAAAGAGCGTAATGCCAAGAGAAGGGAATCTATCCATCAGAAGTATGTAGAGTTGTGCAAGCGGTTGGTGTTGCATGATGCGGGAAAAGCCTGGAAGTAAGGTAGCAGTGTTTAATATACGAGGACGTTTGAAATAAGGAAACTGTGTGTAGTCAGGTAGTCCCCGTTTTATCACTAGCGGTGGTTATCAACCTCGCTCCCTTGACCCCCTCTCCATTCTTGAAGAGGGGGACGATTTTTTAGGGGGGGGCCACTTCTCTTCGAGGGGATGGTTTGCCAGCAATCTCACACGGTTCTGTTGTATTTAGGGTCTCTTTGTATTATACTGTTAATTTAGTATAATTTATTATCTTGGTAGGCAGAATAAGGTGGTTGGACGAGATACTTATGTCTAAACTGGAGTCTGTCAGTCGGTTATTGCGTCGCTGGTTTACTTCTATCCCTTTCTTTATTTTGCTCGGCCTGGTTTTAGGGGGATTGGTCGCCGTTCCGCTAATGCCTAAGCCAAAGGTGGCGACGATAAACATTTCCGGCGTCATTTCTAACCAGGACTTTGTCGATAATATTCTGAATTTGCTGCAGAGTGCCCGGGAAGAGAGAAGTATCAAGGCGGTAGTCTTACGGATAAATAGTCCGGGTGGTTCAGTTAGTGCTGTTGAACAGATATATATGGATGTGCTTCGCTTGAAGCAGCGTAAGCCGGTAGTGGTTTCTATCGGGCAGATAGCGGCCAGCGGTGGCTATTATATTGCCGTGGCGGGAGATTATGTCTATGCTGAGCCAACCTCTCTGATTGGCAGCATCGGCGCTTTTGTCGGTTTGCCTGAACCTGAGGAGCTGGACGAGACCTTTGGGACTACCGGGCCATTTAAGGCTACCGGTGGCTCAAGGCAAAGATTTATCAGTATACTGGAGATGGTCAGGCAGCAGTTTGTCTCTATCGTCATGTCACAAAGGGGGGAGCGACTCAAGCTCTCCGAACAGGAAATCTCCCGGGCTGAACTGTTTGTCGGCCTTGAAGGCATCAACTCCGGTCTTGTCGATGAGATGGGCACCAGGGCGGTCGCCATAGAAAAAGCGGCTAATCTGGCTGGTCTCAGGAATTACGATGTGGTTGAGCTTCGAGGGGAAAACTTGCCATTATCTTTGTTTTTTGGGTCTGCTGATTTTGCCAATCTGAAGGCGCAAACCGGCTTGTTCCCAAGATACTACTACTTATACTTTGAGTCGGAGTAAACAGTGATAAAGTCAGTAATTGTCAGGATAGTTATCGTTATCGTTGCAATAGCCTTAGTCGTGCTTGGGCTGGGTTCTTTCTACTACCGCGACTTCGTTAGCTCGTCTCCGAAGACATTGCCCGGTTATGAAAATATTGTTGTTTCTCCGCTACCGATAAGCCAGTTTACCGATAACTATACCGCTGGAGAGGGTGTTGTCCTGATAGATTTAGCTCATCGTAACAATTTTGCTGCAGAGGAACTTAATGTTCTGATGTTGCGGCTGGTTTCACGGGATTTGGCCGTCAGGTTCCTAAATCCAGGAGATAACCTGAAAAAGGCGCTTCTGGGTGAGGAGAAGACGGCAGAGGTTAAGCTAGAGGAGACGGTTCCAGTTAAGAAAAATGAGGAAGAAGAGAAATTGCCATCTGCCTTCATTATAGTTTCTCCGCGGGAAGAATTTTCTAAGGATGAGAAAAAGGCAATAAAGGATTTTATCGATAATGGTAATAAGTTGCTACTTATTGCTGACCCGACCCGGCGTGACGAAATGAATAACATATCCCTTGAATTCGGGCTGATATTTGAACCCGGCTATCTTTATAATCAGAAGGAAAATGAGATTAACTACCAGAACATATTCCTTAGTGAATTTAAGGATAATGAGATAACTAAAGGGTTGGGGAAAATAGCCCTTTATACTGCTGGTTCTATTTCCTCAGCGGATAATGGCATCGTTTTTACTGACAATAATACCTTTTCCAATGTGATAGCCACCAGAGATAGGCTATCTCCTCTAGTGCTGGGTCAGGAATCTAAGGTTCTGGCGGTTTACGACCTTACCTTTATGACCGAGCCTCAAAATGGCACTCTGGATAATAACCGGCTGATAGCCAATATCGCCGACTGGCTGAAGTCTCCCGGCGAAAAGACGAAACCGAAATAACGGTATTGCCCGCATTCACCCGCCGAGTTTGACCCAAAAGTTCGTCTTTTTTGAGCTTATTTACCCAAAGATTTCCTCAAGTCATTAGTAACCAACTGTCGGTTTTTGCGTTATACTACTGTAGTTATGCACAAATTCGGACAGGAGGTTACAAAAATGAGTAAGGTCAAGCTCGGTCGAATCGCGGTTATTATGTTGGCTCTGGTTACGGTTGGTGTGCTGGCGGCAACTACTGCCTGTACGCCCGGTGAAGCCAAGCAGTTAGAGGGTGTTCTCAAGAATATAGATAGTGCCAATGGTGAGATTACCATCACGACGAAAGATGGCAAAACCGTGACTCTAACTATCGCTACCGAAGCTCCGGTGGAGACTGATGGGGCATCCTCAAACATTACATCATTAGAGCCCGGTGCTTCTGTGGAAGTAGAGGTCAATAAGGATGGGCGGGTTGCCCGGCGTGTCAAGGCCCGCCAGGCAGAGGTGGAGGGTGTTATTGTCCAGGTTGCTGGCAACAATGTTACTGTGGAATCTGAAAGTGGGCGGAGAGTTACCGTTCTGGTGAACGACCGCACCCGTATCGAATTAGAAGATGATTTATCTGGGACTATTGCTGACCTTCAAATGGGTACCGAGGTGGAAATCAAGTTCGACCCTGAAAGCCGGGTCGCCTTCAAGATTGAAGTTGAGGGGGAGGAGGTAGAGGATGAAAAAGAGGAGGCAGAGAGGGGAAAGTCAGTTACGCGAGAGCCGGCAGTGGGCTGGGGCATTCTGGAAATCCGTGTTACCGACCCGGGGCCGGCAGATGTCAAGAGCGCCATTGTTTACCTGAAAAATATCCAGGTCCACAGAGTCACCGATAATGTCTCGGATAATACCACTGGCTGGATTCCGGTAATCGGGGCTCCCCCGAGTTTTGACCTGATGATAGTTGATGAAGTAGCCGCGGTCTTGGGCAGTGCCAATGTTACCGCCGGGCGCTTTACCCAGATACGCATGGAAGTAGAGAAAGTGTTGGTGGTGACGGTCGGTGGTGATAATTTTACGGCCGAAGTTCCCAGCGGGGAGTTGAAGATTGTCCGACCCTTCAATGTCGGCGGTGGCGTAAAGACAGTCCTCACCCTGGATTTTGACGGGGAAAAATCCCTTATCAGTACGGGCCAGGGCAAGTTCCTTTTCAAACCGGTAGTTAAACTATTAATCAATAATAAAGAATAGATTACGAGGAGGTTAAAATGATAATGAGAAAAATAGGCGGAAGTATAATAACTCTGGCGATAATCTTACTTATGGCGCTTAGCACTGCCTGTGCCGTTTCTCCAAAGGAGGTTACGCCTGCCATACCTGCGTCTGTACCGGCGGTAGGCTGGGGTATTCTTGAAATCCGTGTTACCGACCCGGGGCCGGCAGATGTCAAAAGCGCCGTTGTTTACCTGAAAAATATCCAGGTCCACAAAGTCACCGATAATATCTCGGATAATACCAGTGGCTGGATACCTATAATTGGGGCGCCGCCCAGTTTTGACCTGATGGATGTTATCGGGGTGGAGAAGATTCTAGGTAGCGCTAATATTACGGCGGGGAGCTTCACCCAGATACGCATGGAAGTGGAGAAAGTGGTGGGGGTGACTGTGGCAGGTGATAATTTTACCGCCGAAGTTCCCAGCGGTGAACTGAAAATCGTCGGGGCGTTCAACGTTGGAGGTGGAGGGAAGACTGTCCTCACCCTGGATTTTGATGGAGAAAAATCACTGATTGTTACCGGCAAGGGGAAGGCATTATTCAAACCGGTAGTTAAACTATTAATCAATAATAAAGACTAGGCCTCTGGTGAGGAGAATTGAATGGGTTATAAGTAACAGGTCTGGAACAGACAAAAAAAAGGGGACTGCGCAACAGTCCCCCCTTTCTCTTTATAGCGTTAGTCCGGACTTAGCTAAAGCCTGGATTCCTCCGGCTCGATTTTGCGTGGTTTGTCCATACCTACCAGCTCATCGAAGTAGAGGATTCCGTTGATATGGTTTATTTCATGCTCCAGGGCTTGAGCCAGCAGTTCATCAGCCTTAATCCGTATCTCGCTCCCATTCTGGTCGCGACCCTTGACGGTGACCGAGACGGCACGCTTAACCTGCCCGATATAACCGGGCAGACTGAGACAACCCTCATTTACCAGACGCTCCCCGCTCTTGCGGACTATTTTAGGATTGATTAAGACAATGTCCGGCTGTTCCGGAATACCCAGGACAATTACCCGCAACAGGACACCTACCTGCGGCGCCGCCAATCCAACGCCGGGGGCCGCATGCATCGTTTCCAGCATGTCGCTTATCAGCTTGTGGATTGACCCGTTAAGCGACCTTACCTGCTTTGATTTCTGACGTAATATCGGGTCAGGTACCTGACGAATCGGAAGGACCGCCATTTCACCTCCATGAGCTTTGTATCAAAAGTGTTTTTTCCATGTCACGCCCCACCCTGAGATTCTTCGTCGTCCTTCCAAAGAAGGACTGACATTTGATACAAGACTTCTGATTTAATTGTAGCTTTTAAAGTCCTACCGGGTCAATATCTATTGTCCAGCCCTGAGGGATGGGCAGCGGTGAAAGGAAAGTGGCTGGGTCGGCAGCACGCAGTATCAGTTGCCAGCGAAACCGCCCGCGTAATCGCTGAATAAAAGCCGGGGCCGGCCCGATTACAGTGAGGTCGGCGATGCCTTGTGCCTCTTTCTCTTCGATAAACAAGCGCTTCATCCTGGTGGCTTCCTTCTGGGCAAGGGTATTGTTAGTATGGGTGTAGATAAGGCTGGCCAGCCGGCTGAAAGGAGGATTATGAAGCTGGCGTCGGTAGTTAATTTCCTTTTCGTAGAAGAGAGTGTAATCATGTTTGGCGGCTGCCTGGATGGCATAGTGCTCCGGGGTGTAGGTCTGGATAATAACCTGTCCGCCGAGAGGACCGCGTCCGGCTCTGCCCGCCACCTGGCTTAGCAGCTGAAAAGTCCTTTCTCCCGCCCTAAAGTCAGGCAGGTTTAGACCGGTATCGGCATTAACCACTCCGACCAGGGTAACCCGGGGTAAATCCAGTCCTTTGGTAATCATCTGGGTGCCGATAAGAATATCAGCCTGGTGGCTGCGGAATTTGTTGAGTATCTCCTGGTGAGAATATTTCCCGGTGGTAGTATCACTGTCCCAGCGTAGCAACCGGCTGGCGGGGAAGGCGTGGCCGGTTTCCTGTTCCAGTTTCTCGGTGCCAGTCCCCAGAAACTTTATCCGCCGGCTCAAGCAGCGCGGGCAAAGCTGGGGCACCGCCATCCGGTAGTTGCATTGATGGCAGACCAATTTATCTTCAGCCAGGTGGTAGCTGAGAGGGATATCGCAACGCCGGCAGGCAAGGACATAGCCGCAGTTACGGCATTGAACAAAAGTGGCGGCGCCTCTTCGGTTCAGAAATAGCATCACCTGTTCTCCGCCGGTGACAGCCTTATCGATTGCCCGGTACAGGGAGCGACTGAAAATGCTCCGGTTGCCGGCTTTGAGTTCGTTCCTTAAATCTACTACCTCAACCCGGGGCATGGGCGAATTCTCGGTGGGGGTAACCCGTTCCGGGAGCTGAAGCCGCAGGTAGTCTCCCCGCTGGCTGTGATAGAAGGTCTCGACATCAGGGGTAGCGCTACCCAGAACAACTACTGCTCCGGTTAGCTCGCCCAGCTTGATGGCGACATCGCGGGCATGGTAGTGCGGTGAATTGTCAGACTGCTTATAATTCCATTCATGCTCTTCATCGATGACGATTAGACCGAGGTCCGGTTGAGGCGCAAAAATGGCGCTGCGGGGGCCGATGACGACATCGAATTTTCCTTCTCTTATTCGCTGCCACTCATCGAATTGTTCCCCCAAGGAAAGCTGGCTATGCAGGACAGCTACCTTGCCGGGGAAGCGTGAGGCGAACCGCTCTATGGTCTGAGGGGTGAGGGCAATCTCCGGGACCAGGACGATGCCCCGTTTCCCCAGCCTGACTGTTTCCGCCAGGGCCTGCAGGTAGACCTCTGTCTTACCGCTGCCGGTAACCCCGTGAAGTAAGAAAACAGCCGGCTGTTCCTTTTTCTCTTGTGCCAGGCTTTGGCTAATAGCCCTGAAGGCTGATTCCTGTGCGCCGGTGAGTGCCAGTGGAAAGGAAAGGTTTACGCTCAAGGAAGACAGGGGGTCACGTCTCACC
This sequence comes from Chloroflexota bacterium, assembly GCA_016193545.1. Lineage (GTDB taxonomy): Bacteria > Chloroflexota > Dehalococcoidia > Dehalococcoidales > UBA2162 > JACPSA01. Next base: position 9,395 of record JACPSA010000021.1, on the reverse strand, counting down.
GGCATTTGCTGGATTTTAGCCAGACCTTTGCTGACCAGGGCGTTAGCCGTCGTTCTATCACTGTTGGCCCTCTTCGGGTCTGACTGCTGAGCCAGAAAGTCGAGAAGCACTGCTTGTCTAGCAGTTCTTTTTTCACGTGACTTAGCTGCCTCCTGCCGCGCTTTACCAGCATCAACTGCCAGACTGAGGTAAGGCGCTTCTTTGGGTTTGGCTTTGACCGGCTCTAGTTCGTAGCTTCTTACCACCAGTCCCCGTCTGACCAGTTGCGCTGCGGTGGCCTGAGCCTTTTTCTTGCCTAATTTACTCTCCAGTTCTCTCAAGCTGATTCTGCCCTGTTTCCGGGCCAATTCGATGAGATGCGCCTGGTTCTCGGTGAGAGAAGACAGGTCATGGTTGTCTACAGTTGAAGACAGAGAGATAAAAGTGAGCGTTTTTCGCTCGAATCCGGGCGGTAGCATTGTGGCCACGGCATCGAAGAGGGGCGATAGATAATGTCGGCTGAGCCAGCATGCCAGCGATATATGATTTGGAGATAGCAACGGGCGGGGTTCGATAATATCGGCGATTTCTCTGGTTTCGGCTACTGCCGGTGTATCGGTCAGCTCTAAAACGATGCCCTGTAGTATTTTCTGCCCGAAAGGGACCCAGACGGCTTGCCCTGCTTCAATGCTCAGCCCGGGGGGGATGGCGTAGCTGAATGTCTGGCGTGGTGCCACTGGTGAGTTAACACAAACCTCAGCATACCCCATCCTGTGCTCCGGTGAGGCAGGTCTAACTTGGCTTGATTTCTGGTTTCGACTCTACCGTTTGAGCCTCTGCTTTTGGTTGTGCCGGCTTTGATGCCTCAGGCGCTGCCTGTGGCTGTGCCGCCTCCGGTGCCGGCTCTGATGCTTGAGCCTCTGCTTGTAGCTGTTGTTCTGCCTTTAAGGATTCTTCTCTTTCCCGCTCCAGCTCTAACTCTTGCGGAGTCAATCGTCTCTCCTTGATACGGGAGGCTTTGGCGCTGAGGCCGCGCAGGTAATAAAGTTTGGCGCGGCGTACTTTACCGTGTCTGACTACTTCTACCTTTTCGACGCGTGGTGAATAGATAGGGAAGGTGCGTTCTACACCCACACCGTAAGTAACCCGCCTCACGGTAAAGCTGGCGCTGGCGCCGCCATGCCTTAGCCTGATGATTACTCCGCTAAATACCTGGGTACGTTCCTTATCCCCCTCCACGACCCTGATGCTGACCTTTACCGTGTCACCGGGGGTAAGCTCCGGGATGTTGGGATTTGATTTGATGTCAACCAGTGATGCTATGTTCATTAATACTCCTTATTTAATTATCCTATCACTAATTTTTTAGCCGGTCTATTAGCTGTCTTTCCTCCCGATTTAGATTAGCCTTGCCCAGCAGATCGGGACGGCGTTCCAGTGTCCGGCTAATCGCCTGCTCGCGGTGCCACCGGGCAATCTGGGCATGATTTCCGGAGAGCAATATCTCAGGTACTGCCCAGTCCCGATACACCGGAGGACGGGTGTATTGCGGGTATTCTAGCATACCAGTGGTATGAGAGTCATCTACCGGCGAATCTTCTGAACCAAGAACCCCGGGAATCAGCCTGACGATAGCATCGGCTAGCACCATCGCGGGTAACTCACCGCCGCTAAGTACATAATCGCCGATACTAATTTCATCGGTAACCAGGTGCTGGCGCACCCGCTCATCAACCCCTTCATAGTGGCCGCAAATAAGAATCAGGTGGCTGTGCCGGGATAGCTCCAGGGCAATCGGCTGGGAAAAAAGGCGGCCCTGGGGTGTCAGCAAAATAATAGGGGTAGTATTAGCTGCCTCTTCAGGGCTTGTCCTGAAGGCTTGACCTGAAGGGCTAATCTCTGCCTTTGCGGCTTCAACCGCTTCAAAAATAGGTTCGGGTTTGAGCAGCATGCCAGCCCCGCCTCCATAAGGAGAATCATCAACGGTGTGGTGTTTATCATGAGTATAGTCTCGGATATTGCGAATATTAAACTCCACCAGCTTTTGGTCGATAGCTCGTTTTAAAATCCCACTGCTTATTGGACTCTGGAACATCTGGGGAAACAGGGTCAAAATATGAATCTGCATTTTTGTTCTCACCATAAATGGCTTTGTTGCGGGACGCCCAGCATATCAGGCAGAAGCAATTCCCGTTGTTCAGAATCCTTTCTGGCTGGTAAAGCCAGTTTCTATTCTAACATAAATAGAGGTGACTTAAAAAGCCTGTGGCAGGAGATTGCTCTTTGAGGCTAAATAGCGTTATAGAAAAATCTTAAAAATATTTTTCTCAAGGTACTTGACAAATAAACAAAAATGGTGCACAATGGTAAAAAGTGGTTGATAGTGGTGGAAAGTGGGGAGTATTGCAGGTATGTAGGTAGAAAAAGTGTTTTTGGGTGAGTTTGAATACCGGATTGATGAGAAGGGCAGGGTACTGATTCCGCCCAGGTTCCGTAGAGAACTAAAGGACGGAGTAGTACTGGCGCCGGGCGCAGAGCGATGTATCAATGTCTACTCTCTGGTTGAGTGGAAAAAGCTGGCGGCTTCTCTAACTACCGGTTCAGCTGCCCCCAGCAAGTTAAGAAGGTTAAACCGGGCTATTTTTGCTACTGCTTTTACTCTATATATGGACGGGCAGGGCAGAATAGCGGTACCGGCTCCGCTGCGGGAGTATGCCGGCATTGAGGATGAAGCTGTTATCGCTGGGGCTAATACTTATCTTGAGCTGTGGAACAAGGAGCAGTGGGAATCAGAGAAAGCTATTAGCCAGGAACAAGTCTGGCAGATTATAGAAAGTCTAGAACGGCATTAATGAGTTAGACTTATGTTAGCACCTGCTCATACTCCGGTTCTAGTGGAAGAGGCAATTAAGGCGCTCGCGGTACAGCCGGGGGGGCGCTACATTGATTGTACTCTCGGTGGTGGCGGGCATGCGGCGGCTATTCTGGAGCATAGCTCACCAGGCGGGCAACTGCTAGGCATCGATGCTGATCCTGACGCGATAAAAGTAGCCAGTAGCCGGCTTGAAGCCTATAGTGGTTCTACCCTTCTTGTTAATGACAACTTTAGTAATTTACAGGCGATTTGCTATAAGCATGACTTTGTGCCGGTACATGGCATCCTGTTTGACCTGGGGCTGTCTTCCCTCCAACTCAACGGCAGTGGTCGCGGCTTCAGCTTTCAGCATCGAGCACCATTAGATATGCGTCTCAGCCCTGACCAGGAACTTACCGCGGCTGACATTGTTAACACTTACTCTGAGGCTGAACTGGCTCACCTGATAAAAACATATGGTGAAGAGGGTTACAGCCGCCGAATAGCTCGCCGTATCGTGCAGGAACGGCCTTTCAAAACTACTATTGAGCTGGCCCAGGTGATAGAACAGGTTGTTGGCCGTCGCCGACACCGGATTCACCCGGCGACTAAAACTTTTCAGGCGTTACGGATTACTGTTAACCAGGAGCTTGAGCATCTGGAATCAGCTTTGAGGCAGGCAGTTACCCTTCTTGGTTTTTCAGGAAGACTGGTGGTTATCAGTTATCATTCTCTTGAGGACCGTATCGTGAAGCAATTTATGCAGCGGGAGTCAAAGGATTGTATCTGCCCGCCGGGTACGCCAAACTGTGTTTGCGGACATGCGGCTAGCTTGAGAATACTCAATAAGAGGGTTATTACCGTTTCTTTTGCCGAGTTCCAGGCCAATCCGCGCAGTCGTAGTGCCAGATTGAGGGCGGCTGAGCGTGTCATTACTCAGGATGAGCAGTATCAGATTGTCGAAAGGCTATGTTCAGCAACTGAAGTTAAGGATAATGGCTGGAGGAGACCGATTTTGCTGCAGAAGCTGCGGCAGGTTTTTCTGGCATCCTGACCGTATTTTGTAGATTACGGAGGGTATGCGGGATGTGTAAATTAACAGTAAGAGCAGAGTTCAGTGATTAAGGAGGGACTAGATGAGAAAGCGGACCACTTTAACAGCCATCGATGTTGGTACCACCAAGATATGCACCATTGTCGCTGAGGTAAACGACGCCGATGTCCGGGTGGCTGGTGTCGGTATTACTCCGTCCAACGGGATGCATAAGGGGCTGGTGGTCAACATCAATGATGCCCGAGATTCAATCCGTAGGTCACTGATTAAGGCTGAACAAGCCAGTGGCTATAAAATAGAATCAGCTTATGTGGGCGTTACCGGTCGGCACGTCACCTCACTGAATAATCGGGGTGCCGTTGCGATTACTCGTAATGACCGGCTGGTGCGCTCGGATGACTTGAAGCGGGTGCTTCAATCTGCGCAGAGTGTCAAGGTCTCCGGCGATAGAAAAGTGCTCCATGCTATTACCCGCAGTTATGCGGTCGACGGGCAATCCGGAGTCAAAAACCCGGTAGGTATGCATGGCTTCAGGCTGGATGTGGAGACACATGTCATTACGGCTGCCGTAGCTTCCATCCAGAATCTGACCAAGTGTATTCGGAGTGTTGGCCTGGATATTGAGGACCTTGTCCTTGAGCCTCTAGCCAGCAGTGAAGCGGTTCTGACCGAGGATGAAAAACAAGTCGGTGTTATCCTGGCTGACATTGGTGGGGGTACCACTGATATCTCTGTTTTTAAGGATGGCAGCATCTGGCACACTGCCGTTCTACCGGTAGCCGGTTACCAACTGACCCGTGACATTGCTATTGGTTTAGGACTGCCATTTGAAGTAGCTGAACAGATGAAGAAGAGGCATGGTAGTGTGCTGCCTGTTTATGAAGGGAGGGCGGAAACAGCCAGCCTGGCTGAGGATGGGCATGGCGCCTCTTATCAAGACCTGTGCGATATTCTCAGAGCCCGGGTCGAGGAAATTATGAGGCTGATTCTGCTGGAGCTACCACGTTCTGAATATGAGGCATTGGTTCCCGCTGGTCTGGTATTGACTGGCGGTAGCTCCAACCTCTCTGGTATGGATGCGATGGGGCGCGATATACTGCGTCTGCCGGTAAGGGTAGGCTCTCCGACCAATATCTATGGTATTGCCGATAATCTTCGTGACCCGGCCTATGCTACCGGTGTTGGTCTTTTAATCTGGGGAGCCAAGCATCAGAGCCAGCAAGGTTGGAAGAAGCGCGGATTTGTTGGCAACTGGTGGAACATTGCGTCTCGAATTAGAGCCTTGTTTCGTTAGCTATCGGTCGGTCAATAGTGGCTAATGTGTTGGAGAAAGGAGGGAAATATGGCGAAAACGAATTTCGTAGCAAACCCGGCAAAGATTAAGGTAATCGGGCTGGGTGGTGGTGGCTGTAACGCAATAACCCGTATGGTCCGAGAGAATATTCACGGTGTAGAGTTTATTGCCATGAATACGGATGCCCAGGCCCTGGCTTTTACGGAAGCCCCGGTCCGTATCCAGCTTGGAGAGAGGGTGACCAGAGGATTAGGGGCCGGTGGTGACCACGTCCATGGCCAGAAAGCGGCTGAGGAAAGCCGTGATGAAATCAGGGAGGCCATTTTAGGGGCAGATATGGTCTTTATTACCTGTGGTATGGGTGGTGGTACCGGCACCGGAGCAGCCCCGGTCGTGGCTGAAGTAGCCAGGAGTAGTGGAGCCCTCACTATTGCCGTGGTCACCAAACCATTCAACTTCGAGGGGGCACACCGTTGTCGAGTGGCCGAAGAGGGAATTGCTACCTTGCTGGGTAAAGTCGATACACTGATTATCATCCCCAATGACCGCTTGATTGACCTCTGTGACCAAAAAACGGGGGTAGATAGTGCCTTTAAGGTGGCTGATGATGTACTGAGACACGGTGTCCAGGCCATCTCTGAAGTTATTACTGCTCCCGGATTGATTAATCTTGATTTTGCTGATGTCAGGGCGGTGATGAAAGACGCTGGTCCGGCCTGGATGTCCATTGGCAGGGGAACCGGTCAGAATCGTGCCGTAGACGCGGCTAAGGATGCTCTGGCCAGTCCCTTGTTGGATGTTTCCGCCGCCGGGTCAAAGGGGGTGTTGTTCAATGTGGTGGGTGGTGACAATCTCACCCTGTATGAGGTTAATGAAGCCGCTAAGATAATCAAGCAAGCGGTCGACCCCGAGGCGAATATTATCTTCGGCGTGGCTAACGACCCCAGTATGGATAAAGAGATAAGGATTACTTTAATCACCACAGGGTTTGCCTCTAATAAGGGAATGTCTAGCACCGGCCGGGATGAAGAGCTTGATGAGTTCCTTATCGGTTTAAAGGCGAGTGAAGAGGAGATGGATGTTCCCTCCTTCATGCGCCGTCCGATGTTTGAGCGTCGTCGTCAGATGTCAACCTTATATTCTAAACTTAATAAGGCGCCGCAGCAGACTCCTGCTGCTTGAAATCCAGACTTCTAGAACCCCCTCCTTAGCGAAGGCTGTAGGGTTCATACTCTGCAGCCTTCATTTTTTGTCCGGGCGATGTGGGGTGATTCAGGATTACCGGGATTTGACGAATGGAGTTTTCAGGTAGCGATATAATAAATGAGGATGACGATGGCTTCCATTGTTATCGTCAGGGGCAGCAGATAACGGTACATTTTAGCTAAGTTAGCCTTGAAGTATTCTGCGGACAGGATGAGGCAGAGATGCAGAGGAGAGAGCAGCAGTCCCATCATCCCACTAACGTAGGCTAATAATAGGGCGTAGGTGTTGATGCCTGAGCCTGAGATGATGTAGGGGACTAATAGTGGTAAGGTAATGCCGGCAAATGCCATGCTGATGCCCGTGGCCAGGCCGATAAGCAGGGGCAGCGCTACCAGCATAACTGTGGCCGGCAGCCCGATAACTTGCATATCCGCAATGAGCTTGCCGGCGGCACCAGAGCTTTCTATCGTTGCCTTATACAGCATTATGGTATACAACAGGAACAGGATTTTAGGCTCCAGGCCGTATCTTAGAGCCTTTCTCAGTTCCGGCCATCTAACCATCTGCTGTACTGCCACCAGGACTAATACCAGTGGAAAGACTATCATCGCATCCAGTCCGGCCAGTATCAGCGGGACAAGTAAGAGGATGGGCCAGGCTGCTTTGAGCAGGTTGTAAGCAATATTTTTGGTTGGTTCTCCTTTTATCGATGATGACTTTCTTAGTATCCCGTAGCTGGCGACAGCACCGACGGCAATAGCCAGAGCGCTTATGGGAGAAAGAATCTTCACTACCGAGAAAAGTGGAACGGACAGGATGACGCTGGTTATGATGATGGCCGGGTAAATCGGTAATGAAAATTCCCAGATATGCCGGAACCAGAAATTGATAAAAGTGCTCTGCTCCGGGTTGAGTCCGATTCTTTTGACCAGGTCTCGTGAAGCTGTAGCCGAGACTAGGGCGCCGGCGGGCATGGGAACAAGCCCGATGACGGCTGGCACCAGGTGTAGCGCCGGTTTAGTGCCGATGCTTTCCATTGTGGTTGCCAGTTTCGATAGTAACCCTTTCTGCTCCATCAGGCTGCTTAAGGTCAGCGCGCTGGCGATGATAACCAGCAGTCTAATCGTCTCCCGGTCCAGCAGGGCTTGCAGCATATGGGCAGGAATGGAATTTAGCGGTAAGACCAGCAGGGCAATAACGAGACTGCCGACAAAAATAGCGACGCCGGGATGGACTCTCAATCTCAGGAGAATCAATATCCCGGCAATAGATGCCAACAACGCCAGGGACGGGCTCAACATTTTATATTAATCTTTCTTAAATCCGGATAGCACCTGAGAGTGGTACAATACCACACCAGGAGGGGTACGGGTGAAGACAAATTAGTCGCATTATAGCTATCAGACGGGGAGTTGTCAATAAAGATACTAGGATTTTTGTCTAAATGCTAAGTCCTGCTTTGCCGACAGGATATTCGTCCATAGGTCTCCCGTCTCTTTGAGTCTGCCTGGCAGGGTCATTAGAGTGAAATCTGTGGGGTAGACCTTGCCTAGTTCCTCCCAACGCAATGGTGTAGATATAGCGGCATCTGGGGTAGGGCGGGGTGAGTAGACGGAGGCCAGGGTCTTGCCCCGAACGTTCTGGCCGTAATCCATGAACACCTTTCCGGTCCGTTTCTCCAGCGCCCATTCTATAGTTATTTCCCGGGGATGCCTCTGAACAAGATACTTGCCGACTATCTCCGCGCTGGAGCGCACAGCTTTATAATTTAGGTTCCTTATGATGGGAACATAAACATGGATGCCGGTCTTGCCTGACGTTTTTGCAAAGGCGTTGAGCGAGAGCTCATCGAGTACCTCTTTCAACCATAAAGCAACCTCACACGTCCTGGTAAACCCCGAACGGCTTAATTCAGGCTCTGCACCCGATGCTTCCTGCCCGGAATAGATGTAGGGGTCGAGGTCGAAAATAATGAAATCAGGGTAATCCAGAAGATAGTCTGTGCTTTGCCCTTCCGCCATATCCGGCTTGGCGTTTATTCTTGAAAACCAGGTATGGAATTCAATGTTGGCCACTTGTCCCAGCCAGAGCAGTGACGCAAGGTTGTTGGCAACTAGGTACTCGCGCATAGAACCTTTCTCTTCGCTGATATTAACCTTTTGGACAAAGGGAGGGGTGGGGTGTCCCCAGTGCTTCTGGTAGAAATGCTCACCATAGATGCCATCAGGATACCGGCTCAAGGTCAACGGACGGTCTTTCAGGTGGGGCAACAGATACGACGATAACGTCACAAGATAGGTCAGCAAATCACGTTTGGTGAAATTCGGATGGGTAGCTGTGGCAAGCCAGAGGACTTTGCTCATATTAGTCAGCCTGACTTTATTGCCTTCAACTTCAATAGAGAAAGCGTCCATTGGGTTTTTCAACTGCTCAAGGACAGTTTCGAGCCCGCTGATATTATTCTGCCGTGGTGGTGCTATCGCTGTAGCGGCCTCTGTCCTGCGGACTTCATCTGGAGCTTTATCCTCACGCAGCCGAATAAAAACGGGAATACGGAGACTTCCTTCTTGAGTCCACTCGCTGAATTTGACCTCGGCGACCAGTTCTGGCCGGACCCAGGTGGTGGGAGCATTGAGGGGTGGGATTTCAGAAAACGGACATCGGTCAGTGCGTATAGCATCGAGTCGGCTTTTTAGTTCATTCAAAGTCTCTTCATCGAAGCCGCTGCCTACGTGGCCGGCAAATATGAACTTGTCCTTATTGTCAAAATAGCCAAGCAAAAGAGAACTGAACGTGCGCTCCCTTCCCCCTTCGGCCGCGCTGTAGCCACCAATAACAAACTCATCGCTGAGCATCGCTTTGACCTTTAACCAATGCTGGGAGCGTCTTCCTGACTCATATACGCTGTCGATGTGCTTGGCAATGACCCCTTCCAGACCATTTCTCACTGCGGCCTCGTATACAATCTCCCCATCCCTCGGGAAGTAATCGATAAGCCTTATCTGGCT
>JACPSA010000022.1 GCA_016193545.1 Chloroflexota bacterium | reverse complement strand
CTTAATGCCGTTTTTGAGCAATGGTATGACCTCTTTAGCACTTTCCTTGTGGGGCAGGGCGGAAAAAGCGATATCGACCTTGTCCAATTCGGCGGTGATGGTCAGGTCGATACTAGCCAGGTGGGGGAAGACCTTCCCCAGTTTTTGTCCGGCGGCGCTGCGCCCGGTAACCGAGGTAATCTCCACCTCCGGATGCCGGTATAGCAACCGGGCCAGCTCAACACCAGCGTAGCCGGTGACATTGATGATGCCTACCCTGGTTTTATTCATTATTACCTCCTCTAGCCCGGTTATACTTCTTCATCCGGGTTGAATTCAACCAAATCACCTTCTTTCTCTACAATGGGCAAAATCTCCTTGACTTCAGATTCTTCCCAACCAGACGTTGCCAATACTCTTCTCAGGAATTGAAGGCTGGCTTCATACTCCGGGTTTATCAATTCTATTACCCCCATAGCTTTGAGCAGGTCTGCCTCCCGTGTTCGGTGAACCCGTGCCAGGATTCTCAGCTTTGGGTTGATTTGTAAGGCAGTCTTTACTGCCGTGACTACGGCTATTGGGTCTGGAAATGTAACTACCAGCATTCTGGCTCCGGGTAAATCAGCGTGAGAAAGAACATTAGGATTAGAGGCATCCCCGTAAATACGAGGTCTGCCACTACTCCGTGCGTCAGCAATGCGCTCAGGGTCGATATCAATAATAATATAGGGGATACCGGCGTCTTGCAAGCCCTGAGCGATGTTCTGCCCGATTCTGCCATAACCGGCAAGCACTACCCGACTTGGTTCTTCGGGCGGTTCAGCAGTAAAGCTGGCTCCCGGTTGTTTCGTGGGTGGCGTACTGCTACCCAGCACCCTGGCTAATCTTGGGTATGACCAGGAAGCAAAGCTTATCGATAGCGGCGTCAGTAACATAGTTAAGATAGCGCTGGCAAGGATTAAAGAGTAAAACTGCGCTGAGATTATACTGGCATTAAGTCCGGCCTGAGTTAATATGAAAGCGAACTCCCCGATTTGGAAAAGGCCAGCGCCAGACATGTAAGCTATCCTCCCGCTATAGCCGAAAAAGCGGACAACACCGAAAACAACCAGAAACTTTATGATAATGATAGTGCCTACTACCACCAGGACTGAAGACCAGTGCTCAAGCATGAAACCCGGGTCTAAGAGCATGCCCAGAGAAACAAAGAAAAGAGTAGCAAAAATATCTCGTAACGGCGTGATTTCAACCAGAGCCTGATAGGCGAATCTCGATTCACGCAGTACCAGACCAATCAGGAAGGCGCCAAAAACCGCTGAAAGCCCGAAAATCTGGGTGCCCAGCGCTGCCCCTAAGCTTAACACCAGAACCGTGAGCAGAAATAACTCCCGTGACCTGACCCCACCAATGCTCCCCATTAGCCAGGGGAGCACCCACAGCCCGGAGATAATGGTTAACCCGACGGAGAGGAGTGCCTTTCCCACGGCTATGCCTAGAGCGACGGGCACAGTTTGTAGCGTGCCATTCATGAGGGGCACGACTACCATCATCGCCACCACACTAATATCCTGCAGGATGAGGATAGCAATCATAATCCTGCCGTGTACCGAGTTTAGTTCACCCCGTTCCATCAGTATTTTCAGGCAAACGGCGGTGCTGCTCAGGGATATAATCAGACCAAACAGGAGAGATTGAGGTAGAGTCCAGCGGAACAAAGTAAAACCTACGACCAGCCCCAGGAGCAAGGTAATTATGATTTGAGCAACCCCTCCCCAGAGACCTACTTTACCTGCTTGTCTCAACTGGCTAACTGAAATTTCTAGCCCTAGCGTAAACATTAATAAGGCAACACCTATGGTTGCCGCAGCTTCTATTAACGCAAGGTCGCCTACCAGTCCAAGGGCGTGAGGTCCGACAGCCACCCCAACTATGAGGTAACCCAATATGACAGGTTGCTTCAGCCGATGGGCTATCATTCCGCCCACCAACGCTGCTGCCAATAGAATGGCAATACTAATAACCGGACTCATCTGGCTCATAGTTTTTCAACATAATAACATAGTAGACCAATCGTCACCAAGCTTAATCGAGTCGACAGTAGCACTAAGTTTATGTTAGCTCAGATTGTTGGCGTCTAGCAACGGTGATATAATTGGCTTTAATGCTTACCGCAAGACGAGGAGGCAGGGTTGACCGATATTCTTTATCAGCAAGCCTTAGACTATATCTACAGCTTTATTGATTATGAAAGGGAACCCGGGCCACGGGACGCTTCTCGTTATGACCTCAGGCGCATCGAGGAGCTGCTGGCCCGGTTAGGTAACCCCCACCTTAGAGCTAAAACAGTGCATATTGCCGGCACCAAGGGTAAAGGCAGCGTGGCGGCGATGATTGCCTCGGTACTTACTGCCTCGGGCTATACTACCGGCCTGAACACCTCACCCCATTTGCATATCTTTAACGAACGTATCAGGGTTGATGACCGTTTAATCTCTAATGAAGAATTGGTGGCTCTGGTGGAAAAGATTAAACCTGAGGTTAAGGCGGTCAATGAGAAAGCCACCTACGGTAAGTTGACCACCTTTGAGTTGATAACGGCTCTAGCCTTTGCTTATTTTGAACTGAAGGGTCCGGCCCGATGTCTGTATTATTACTTCGATTAGCTATGACCACATGGAGGTACTGGGTAATACCTTGACCGCTATTGCCACGGAGAAGGCGGGTATTATCAAGCCCAATTGTGTAGTAGTGTCTTCCCCTCAGGTAGCGGAAGCGGCCGCAGTAATTGAGCAGACCTGCCGTAATCGCCAGGCGAAACTGGTCAGGGTCGGTAGCGATGTTACCTGGCAGAGTCTGGGTTTTGATGCCAACCAGCAATCGCTTCGGGTGAAAGGAAGATTAGGTAGTTATCAATTGTCAATTCCGCTGTTGGGGCAGCACCAGATGGATAATGCGGCTACTGCCGTGGCTGCCCTGGAGGTTTTGGTTGAAAGGGGTTTTGCCATCTCCGGGGAGAGCATTGCTAAAGGTCTGGCGCAGGTGAACTGGCCCGGTCGGCTCCAGGTTCTGGGCCGCCATCCCCTCCTGGTGGTTGATGGTGCCCATAACCCGTACTCGGCCGGCAAGCTAAGGCAGGCGCTGGAACAGTATTTCAAATTCGACCGGGCTATCCTGATTATTGGAGTTTCCTCGGACAAGGACCTGGCCGGAATGGTCTCGGAATTATCGCCTCTGTTTGATGAAGTGATTGCCACCCATTCTATTCATCCCCGGGCGTTAGCTACCGCTTCTATCGTGGCTGAGTTTCACCGTCAGGGAGTGGCCGCGCGGGCAACCGAGGATATTTCCAGTGCCTTGCCCCTAGCGCTAACTCTGGCCGGGGAGAATGACCTCATTTGTGTCACCGGTTCATTGTTTGTTGTTGCCGGAGCCATTGAGCAGGCAGAGCACTTAGTTCCACGGCTACAGCAGTGAAAAGGAGTGACTGCATAGAATGAGCGACACAGAGACTTTCCCGGAAAGAGGGACTTCATTTAAGCGGGACTTGACGAAAGGCAGCGTCTTCCGTAATCTCTTGAGCCTGGCATTGCCCATGGTAGTAAACGATAGTCTCTGGGTGGTGGGGATGACCGTTGACATGATATGGGTGGGCAAGCTGGGGGTAGCTTCTATCGCCGGGGTTGGTGTGGCTGGAATGGCGGTTATGATGCTGATGGCAGCCAGGTGGGGCCTCGGTGCCGGCGCCAACGCTATGATTGCCCGTTTTATCGGGGCGGGCGACGCTGATGGTGCTAATCATGTGGCTCAGCAAGTCTTCGTTATCAGCAGCGTTTTCGCTGTAGTGATGCCGCTCATCGGTATCGTGTTTGCTGAGCCACTCTTAGTTCTCCTGGGGCTGGAGGCTGATGTTGTCACCGAAGGGGCAGCCTATATGCGCATTCAGTTGGTGGGTTCGGCGGCGATGTCCTTCTGGATGATGGGCGAAGGGATAATGCGTGCCTCAGGGGATGCGGTCAATCCCATGAAAATAACCATCATTGCCAGGTTGGCCCATCTGGTCCTTGACCCCTTTCTCATCTTTGGCTGGTGGATATTTCCTCGTCTGGGTGTCAGCGGGGCGGCTACAGCTAACCTGGTGGCTTACAGTCTGGGAATGGGGTTTACGCTCTGGTTTCTTTTTACCGGGCGGACTCACCTGAGGCTGACCTTAAAAAGCTTCCGTCTTGATGCCAGTATCATCTGGCGGATTGTGAAAATCGGTATCCCGGCCTCGGTCATGGGTATGGAGAGGACCTTTGGCCGCATGCTCTTGATGTGGTTTATGGTCCCCTTTGGTACGCTGGCAGTAGCCGGTCATACCCTGGCACAGAGGATAGAAATGTCTTTGTTCATGCCAGGCTGGGCGATGGGTATAGCCGGTGGCGTCATGGTCGGACAAAACCTGGGTGCCGGTCAGCCGGAGCAGGCCGAAAGGAGCGGCTGGTTAGCGGTGGCTTTGCTTGAGGGTTTTATGGCATTCTGCTCTCTAGTGATACTGCTGTGGGCGGAGAGCATAATCGGTATTTTTAATGCTGAGCCTGGTATTGTCGAGTTAGCCAGCACTTTTATCAGAATAGAAGCTGTTGGCTATTTAGTGGCTGGCTTTGTCGCTGCTTTGCCCCAGTGTCTCTCCGGTGCTGGTGATACCGTGCCACCGATGTTGATTAGCGTGCTCATGATATGGGTGGTGCAAGTACCGCTGGCCTTCTTGCTACCGGAGGCGACCGGCCTCGGTGCCTACGGGGTGCGCTGGGCAATTGTGGCGGGTAACCTAGCAGGGGCGGCCGCTTACGCAACCTATTTTCGATTGGGGATGTGGAAGCGGAAGAAGGTGTAGCTCGATACCAAGACGGCTAAGGCAAAGGAGTGACTGCTTAGAATGAATGAGGCAGGGAGGTCTGCCGCGAGAGAGGTTGCCGTTAAGCGGGACTGGACGAAAGGTAGCGTCGTTCGTAATCTGTTAAGTCTATCCTGGCCGATGGTGATGCAGCAAGTGCTCTACCAGCTGACCATGCTCGTTGAAATGATATGGGTAGGTAAGCTGGGGATAGCATCTATCGCTGCGGTGGGTATTGGCACTCTCGTTTTTGGTCTGGTAATGACGGCATTGCAGGGCCTGGCGATGGGGGCAAGGGCGCTGATTGCTCGTTTTATCGGCGCCGGTGATAACGAGGGCGCCGTTCATGTGGCCAGGCAAGCCTTCATCAT
>JACPSA010000015.1 GCA_016193545.1 Chloroflexota bacterium | reverse complement strand
TACTATACTGGACAGAGGCAATCTTGGCTGGGCGAGGTTTAATTAAAGTCATGGATGGTAAAACTATATTAACAGTTTTTGTAACTTTAGCAGGGGCAGCAATAATTCAGTGGTTGACTTACATTTTTCAGGGGAAAGCGGCAGAGAGACAACGTAATTGGGCATTAGAGGATGAGAAGCGTAATCATGAAAAGGAACTTGAAATTGAACAGAGAAGACTAAAACGAGAACTATTGATTCGTAGGCTAGCTATTGTAGAGGAAATATTGTCCTTACAGGTAAGAGTTCTTGGTGAAGCGATTGACGAGGCAGTTGGTTCGGGAAGTAATCTATCAAGTGGTGATTTGGGTGTAGCAATTAAAAGGATAGATGAGATAAATTCGGATGCATTTGCGGCGGTTCTTATTACAGGGTCGGAAGAATTAAAAGAGAAATACACTTCAGTATCCTATAAGTATTGGAATTTTATTCGAGAGAACGAAATAGACCCGAGTGACTGGAGTGTTATTCGTGAGGCGCAAATTGCTGTAATGAAGATTATTGATGATATGAGGACAGTAGTTTAATTAGGTAATCAGAATGAGTGAAGATATGAAAAAAGAGACTGAAAGAAAACGATCTCTTTTCTGGCAAAGGTTTTTACCGGCAGCCGTTTTAGCTATTTTGTCTTCTCCTCTACCATTTAGTAGTGATTACTCTATTCCGATTGTCAGAATTTATCAATTCTAGACTCCTTAGCCACCCACCCCTTCACCAATTTCTCCTCCTCTTTCTTATCTGTTACCTTCCCATCCAGCCTGGCTTCATGTAGCCGTTCCAGTATGGCTTTCATACGGGGGCCGGGGGCGAAGCCCATTTTTATCAGGTCGTTGCCGGTCAGGGCGGGCCGGACATAGCGGAGTCTATCCAGAAATAGCTGAATATGCTGACGGACTACCGGAGAATCACCGGCTAGAGAATTGGCGATAATCGCTGTCTGGGAATAGCCGTGGAGAAGGTTATAAGTACGGCTCGGCGCCAGCCCCGGGTCAGCCAGCGACCCCAGTTTACCTTTAAGATTATCAGCATCCCGCAGGGTCTGAGCCAGCAATTTGGGCAATCTGAGCCGTGAAATCAGTTCTTCCGCTTCTGCACTGTTCAGCCGGTAAGCCAGCAGCGCCAGGTAGAGTCCGGGTGGCGGCGTATCACTCGCCATCCGTGCCTGCTTGAATTTCTCGACCAGCCAGCTATCGCCTTTTAAACCGGGGTGTAGTTTAGCTAACACCCCCAGCTCTGCCGCTCGGCGCAGGACCCTCTCCGGAAACTCCTCTTTCAGTGCCAGCTCCAGCTCATGGCGTATCCGGTCGCCGCTGATAGTATCCAGCCGATCGATATCCCGATTCATCAGCTTGAGGGTAGCCGTCTCCAATCGAAAGTTTAAGCGTTGTTCGTAACGCAAACCACGCCAGATGCGCGTAGAATCGTCAATAAAGCTACTCTCATGCAAAACACGTATCAGCATATCCTTGATGTCATCCTGCCCCTTGTATGGGTCAATCAAGCGTCCATAGCCACCGGGCGTAAGCTCAACCGCCATGGCATTGATGGTAAAATCGCGGCGCAACAGGTCTATATCGATAGTGCCCGGCTGCACCACGGGTAAAGCTCCCGGCCGGTCGTAGATTTCAGTACGGGCGGTAGCCAGGTCGATACTCCATTTCTCCCGCTGAATTTTAGCGGTATGGAAACGGGGATGGGTTGTTATTTTTGACCGGGTAGTACCGGCCAGCTTTTGTGCCAGGTCGATGGCATCGCCTTCTACCACCAGGTCAAGGTCGAGGTTAGTCCGCCCCAGCAGCAGGTCACGGACCACACCCCCGACCAGGTACAACCGCTGACCCTGTCCGGCAGCGACCTCACCGGCCTGCCGCATCAAGCCGACCAGCCCGGCAGGTAGCTGCTTTTCAATTTGACCGGCCAGATTAACAGTCTCAGACATTTTCCTCATTTACTCCGTTATGTCGCCCGAATTATAACACAGGTAGCGGTTGAGTTCATTTTGCACAGCCGTTGGGTAATGTTCTATCTCGGTTGATTACTTAAAATCACCTTCAACCTTACCCACTAACCCTCTCTCCATCCTTGGAGAGAGGGAGAGATTTTAGAGAGGGGGCTTCACCCCTATCTCTTTTTTACTCCCCTTCCCTCACAAGGGAAGGGGTCAGGCCTGCCCGCCGCACACCTGCTCGCCGTACAAGACTTTGGCAGGCGAGAGGCTTTGGCAGGCGGGGGATAGGTTGTTATCAACTAAAAGGAAACGTTAGTAACCGTTGTTTGACAGCGACGCAATCCACGGCTACAATCACAATGACGCCATGCCGGACTGAGAAAGGGGGTAGCTATGACCATTGAAACGGACATGACCCGAGAGGAAGAGTGGTACAAGGAGAAACTGGCGCAGCGCTGCCTTGCCGCCATGAAAAGAAACAACATTCCGGGGTACTACGCCCCGAACCGCCAGCAGGCTCTGTCTCAAATACTGGACTTAATCCCTCCGGATGTCACTATCGGCGCTGGCGATTCGGTTACCCTTTCCCAGGTCGGGATTATTGAGGAACTGGAAAAAAGGGGCTGTCATCAAATCTTCGACCCTTTCCGCAAGGCAGGGGAGGACTGTATGCCTGCATCTTTCCGCGAGTTAGTCGAGACGGGCAAGAAAGCACTGTTTACCGACGTCTTCCTCACCGGCTTAAACGCGATAACCCTGGATGGCAAAATCGTCAACACCGACCGCACCGGAAACCGCGCCAGCGGCCTCGTCTTCGGACCGAAAAAGGTTATTGCCGTGGCCGGCATCAATAAAATCGTGGCTAATCTGGAAGAAGCCCTGGCTCGAATCAGGCAGATAGCCGCCCCGATGAATGCCCACCGCCACCACATCAAGCATGACATGGATGCCACTCCCTGCGCCGTCACCGGGATATGCGTGGACTGCCACCATCCTAGACGTATCTGCTGCTACACCGTAATCGTCGAATACCAGATTACGCCACGGATTGAACTGGTCATCGTCGGCGAGGAATTGGGGATATAAGGCTTAAAAGACAACCAGAGGCACCGATAATCCTAGCCAGCATCACCTTCTGTGGAATCATCACTGGGAGTGGGGGCCTTCGCGGACTGGTCTATAGAATACTTGTCAGCGGTAAACGGCGAGTACCCTTCCGCAACCTTCTTACCATCCTCAAAAATCTCTAACGCCGCCCCGCACATTGAACAGGACTGATTTCGTGGGAATTGCAGTGCCCAACCAACATAGCAACAGCCGCATCTCGGGCACCTACCTTCCAGCATAATCTATTTTACAACAGCCATTCATAAGCCTGTCAACATCATCCAGCCAGGGTAAGAGATTCTCAAACTGACTGTATATTCCACAATTAGCCCTATTTCACTGTTTTTCAGCGATATTCGGGCTGATGTCTCTGGGAGATAGCCACAGACTAATTGTTGTTATTTGCCTGACAGTCTCTTATAATGGAATTTATATATAAAGAGTGAAAAGATGAAAGTGGTTGCCATTGTCGGGATGGCCGGAGCCGGTAAATCAGAGATAGCCCGGCTATTCCAGCAGAACGGATTCACTAAAATAAGATTCGGCGATATCACCGACCAGGAAATCGAGAAGAGAGGACTGGAGCTAAACGAGGAAAGCGAGCGCCACATTCGAGAGCTTCTCCGAAAGGAGCAGGGAATGGCGGCCTATGCCAAACTGAACCTGCCAGCGATTGATTCCGCCCGCAAAAACTCGGATGTAGTCATCGATGGTCTTTACTCCTGGGAGGAATACACCTTCCTTAAGAGCCATTACGGAGAGGACTTCTATATCGTGGCTATCTGGTCGTCACCAAGAACAAGATATACCCGGTTGACCAGCAGACCGGAGCGTCGCCTCACCCCGGAAGAAGCCGCCGGCCGGGACAGGACGGAAATCGAGCATATCAACAAGGGGGGGCCGATTGCCATGGCCGATTTCACCATCACCAACGAGTCTTCACTTGATGATTTAGAGACGGAGGTCATCAAGATAATAACATGGCTAAACCAGTGAGGAAAACAACCCGGCCCGACTTCGATGATTATTGTCTGAAGATCGCTGCGGTAGTGGCTGAACGGGCTACCTGCCAGAGGCACAATATGGGTGCTGTGGCGGTGAGGGACAAGCACATCCTGGCTACGGGATATAATGGCGCTCCGGCCGGGCAAAAAGACTGCCTTGAACTGGGCTGTCTCCGGGACGAGTTGGGGATACCTTCAGGAACAAGGCACGAAATTTGCCGGGCAATTCACGCCGAGCAAAATGTCATCATCCAGGCTGCTCTCCACGGTGTCAGCCTTGAAGGCAGCACCATTTATTGCACTCATACACCCTGCGTGCTCTGCGCCAAAATGCTGGTCAACGCCAGAATAAAGCGGTTCGTCAGCTTTAGAGAATATAGCGATAATTCTTTCCGAGAACTCTTTAAAGAAGCCGGCATAGAGATTGACATAAAGGATAGGCCCTCGTCTCAAATTTTCTTCATGGATTAGCCGGCCCCCGTTCAAGCTGACGGTGAAGCGGCGCCTCTCTGCCTATCCCAACCCGTTGCCGGCATCCTCAGCAGCAGAATTAGCCCGGCGGTCATCAGCAGGACTACCAGAACAAATAAGAAAGCCGGAATGTAACTACCACTGATATCGAAGATATACCCGCCTAAAGCTGAACCCAGAGCGGCACCCGCTCCCCAGCCCAGATTCAACACCCCGATGATGACACCGATATGACGCAGGCCAAAGATATCGCCGAATTGCGCCACGATTGGCGGGTCAATCCCCCCGCTAAATAGCCCGAAGATGACCGCAAACAGGTAAAGCCCCAGTAAATTCGATGGCGGTAGCGGGCGTACCAGAAAAACCATGGCTCCAGCCACCAGCAGAACACTGCCAACTGCTGCTGGCTTACGGCCGATATTATCAGAAACCTTACCTACCAGCAGTCTGCCCAAAACGGAGATACCACTGGCCAGACTTAATATGAAGGCCGCCCTGGTGGGAGTAACGCCGGAATCGATAGCATACGGCACGATATGAGTCATTATCAACGATAAACTACAGGCCAGAAAGAACCAGATGGCAAAGAGAAGCCAGAAGTTTCTCGTCCGGGCCGCCTCCTGGATAGAAAATTCACCTTGGATGCTATTGTTTGGCTGTTCTGGAGTAACAACAGGGACCTCAATCGGAGCTTTTTTCAGCAACAGGGCACAGGGGACTATGGTGACAAGGGCGATAATACCGATGACCAAAAAAGAGATGCGCCAATCATAACGAGCGATAAGCCAGGCGGCCAGCGGCGCCATTAGCATCGGGCCGATACCCATCCCCGAACCGACGATACCTACCGCCAGTACCCGCCGCCTGGTGAACCACCGGGAAACGGCTGACATCATAATAGTATAAACTGGCCCCACCCCTATCGCCAGCAGCAGGCTATAGGTGACTAACAAATGCCATGGGGCACTAGCCCGACTCGTCATTATCAGGCTCAAGCCGGTAAAGCAACCGGTGAGCATAACAATCATTCGGGCTCCGTACCGGTCCAAAGCCCAACCACTGAAGACACCGAACAGCGAGCCCAACAAGATATAAGCCGAGTATATCCCTGCAGTCAGTGTCCTGGTTAAGTCAAAGCCCTCCAGCAGCGGTTTAAAAAATACGCCGAAAGAGAGGCTGACACCAAAGCTGACAACCCCGATAACCAGGAGAGCCACCACCACTACCCAGCCGTAATAATACGGCTCATTCTCGTCTGCCGAATTAAAGCGGCCGACAAAATTCCAGCTAAACCGCGAGGTCAAAGGACTCTCCTGACTGCGTTCTTACTCACAAGCACAATTGTTGGACGGGTGGGCGGCCGACAATTTACTACGTGCCGCCGCTCTCAAGACAAAGGGGACACAGGGTGTTATATATTTTCCCTCTGATAGGCTCCCCGGTAGCCATCTGTCTCCTGAGTCAAGCGGAAAAAAACAAGCTGTAAAACCCTGGCATTCTTCTGCAGACAAAATCCCTCTGGATTATGCACGACCATCAGGGACTGGGAGCGTCCGGAGTAGCCGGCATCCCATACCGCCGTATTGACGGTGACACCACAACGGAGCAAGCTTGACCTAGGTCTGCCCAATGCCATAATATGGTTGGGCAGGTGAACAATCTCGTTAAAGGTAATAATATAAGCACCGGGCAGTAGGTCAATAAAACCCGTGCCATTGAACTGCAATGGAGCTAAAGCAGGCACCAGCCTCTCACGGTTACTATCGGCTATGCGGCCTGATGACTGGAGAAGGGCTACCTCGCGCAGGGTAAGGTCGATGCCATTGGGCTGTAGCTGCGCCTCAAGGTCAATAATGCCTTCTATCAGAGGTGGCTCCTGCTGTAACAACTTCTGGATGTCAGGCCTGGCTAAGACGGCAGTCATTTTTTATAGTATAGCATTTTTCTAAACGGGGAAGATAAGTAGAGGAGATGGCAAACAAGCCCTATAAACTTTTAGTCGCCGATATCGATGGGACGCTGCTCGGTAAGCAGGGGACTATCTCCACTGAAGACAAGAATGCCCTGGCTCGAGCCAGCAATGCCGGTATCAAGATTACTTTATCCACCGGACGGGTGCCCCAAGCCACTTTAAAAATTATCGAGCAGTTGTCACTGGACGGACTGCACATTTTCTCGGATGGAGCCCTGGTGGCTAATACGGAGAATGGCGAAGAGGCTTATATCAAACCAATCAGTGCCGGGACAATCAGGCAGATTGTCGAGTTCGTGCACCGGCAGGAAATAAACCTCGACCTGTTTTCGACCACCCGGTTTTTTGCCGAGAAAGAAACCTGGGTTACTGACATCCGCCGCAAGTTCTTCGGTGTCCAGCCGACCTTCACCAACTTCAGTCGACTCGGGAAGGAAAAGATTATTAAAGGGACACTGGGGGTATTGTCTGACGAGGAAAGGGCTAAGGCGGACAGCTTCCGCCGTCAATTCAGGGATAGCCTTAACTTCTCGGTAACTAAAACACCCTCCTATCCCGAGGTCGATTTTATCAATGTGCTTGCTCCAGATGTATCCAAGGGGCAGGCACTGGAAGCACTAGCCTCGCATCTGGGAATACCTTTGACTGAGGTTATCGCCATCGGCAACGGCACCAATGACATTTCACTGCTGGCTAAGGTCGGGCTGGCCATTGCCATGGACAATGCCCCCGATGAGCTAAAAGCAGTCGCCGACTATGTTACCCTCGATGTCGAGCACAGCGGGGTAGCGGCGGCCATCGAGAAGTTTTTGTTAAGTGAAGATTAGAAAAATAAGCCAAAAGTTAGATAGAACCCTTTTAGTCCTGCTGGTTTTAGTTGGCATAGCAATAGCTACCGCCTTCTGGATAGGTGGGTGGCAACTAGCCGTTGCCGGTTTAACTCAAACTGGCCAACTCATCCGGACGATATGGTTGCGTTTACTAATCGGTTTCTCACTTGCTGGACTAATTCAGGTATTGCTCCCCGGCGCCTTGATTGCCAAATGGCTGGGACCGGCTTCAGGACTGAAAGGCATCATCATCGGCTCGTATACCGGCATTATTATGACCGGTGGTCCTTATATTGTTCTACCCATAGTAGCCTCAGTTTATAGAGCCGGAGCCGGTGTTGGCCCAATTATCGCCCTTCTCACCGGACACTCACTTCTGGACTTACAGTTGCTCATTGTCTGGCAAATCCCATTTTTTGGTTTAGAACTGCCTATAGCCCGGTATATTGCCTGTCTTCTTCTGCCTCCTTTGGCCGGTTTAGCCGGCAGTGCCGTGTTCAAGCTAGTAACCAAGAGTCCTGAAGTAGCCACCAGTGACCACGATACAGGTAACACGAAACAAGCGGTAGAAAAAAGGGGGACCTCTTAACTCCGAAAAAGAGGGAAAAGCGTAAGCATGGACTTAAGCCTGTTAATTCTGCTGGTAATGATGCTCATGGCAATAGTAATCGCCTTCTGGAAAGGCCGATGGCAACTACTGATTTCGGGCTTCAAGCGAGCTGCTTTCACTTTGAAAACAATGTGGCTGCGCATTTTGTTAGGCATGGTACTAGGGGGGTTGATTCAGGTGCTGGTACCCACCGCGCTGATTGCTGAATGGCTTGGACCCGCCTCAGGGTTAAAGGGCATCCTCATCGGGTCATATGCTGGCATCATCGTGGTTGGCGGCGGTCCCTACGTCACCCTACCCATATTGTTGTCCCTTTACAGGGCTGGAGCTGGCGTTGGCCCAATCATTGCTTTACTGGCATCGGTAAACTTGCTCAGTATGCAAGGGCTTTTTGTCTGGCAAATACCTTTTTTAGGCACGAAGTTATCCCTGACTCGATACTTTATCTCCCTTTTCATCCCTCCACTCATCGGGCTGGCTGGAGGTGCCATATATCAGATACTGGTTTCGGTTTAGAATGGTCCGGTGCTAACTACCCCCGCCCAAACAATCTCTTCCACCAGGGCGCTCTATCACCGAACCCCTCTACCACAAAGGAATGCTCACACTTGCCACAGCGCCAGACGTGGGACTGCTTATTGTAATAGGTATTGGCACTGCCGCAGCGGGGACAGGTCGTCCTCATCTTTCTGGCTGTTTCCTTATCCAGCCTCTTCCAGTATTCGTCATTCCAGCCGGGACGAACAGGCATTATCATCCTCCCTAAAAATCATAAATAACCTTTGATTCTTTCCGCCAGGCTGCCAGTCATGCCCTTGGCTGAGGCTATCTCGGCTACGGACGCCTCCCTGATGGCCTGAACCGAGCCAAACTGCCTGAGCAGAGCGCGCTTACGCCTGGGCCCGATACCGGGGATAGCATCCAGCGCCGAGGCAAAAGTCCCTTTCTTATGCAATCGCTGGTGATAGCCCAGGGCAAAGCGGTGCGCCTCATCCCGCAGACGCTGCAGCATTTGCAGTCCGGGGGAACTGCGGGGGAGAACAACCGGCTCTTTTTGCTGCGGTAGAAAAATCTCCTCATTTTCCTTGGCTAAACCGATAGCCGGCACCATTTCGGCATCCATTTCCTGCATCACGTCCAGAGCGGCATTGAGCTGCCCCTTACCGCCATCAATGAGAACGAGGTCGGGAAGCACCGCCCAGGTATTCGGGCCGGAGACAACATCGCTTTTGACCCGTCTGAAGCGCCGGCCAAGCACTTCCTGAAGCATGGCATAATCGTTAGCACCGGCTACCGTTTTAATTCTGAAGCGCCGATAATGAGACGGCTTTGGCTTGCCGTTTTCAAATACCACCATGCTACCTACTGCCGCCGTTCCCTGTATATTGGAAATATCATAGGCTTCCATGCGGGCAGGCAGACTGGGCAGATGCAGTTCTTTCTGTATTTCATCTAAAGCGTCC
>JACPSA010000018.1 GCA_016193545.1 Chloroflexota bacterium | reverse complement strand
CGTCGGAAGCCGTCGGTTCTCAAACCCATATTGCACATTGAGCAGTTGAACCTGGATTACTTTTCGGGTCGCCGAGAGACGCTCCGTATGAGGCTCCCAGCTTAACCATCCCGTCAGTCCACCCGGTACCAGTACCAGTGGCACACCCTTTCCGGTAACTTTTACTGGCATCTTCATAAGTTATCCCTCAGCTTCGATAGATTGTATTCTCCATACGACCTATCCCTTAAGCCATTCAGAGCAGCGCTCGGCTATCATAATGGTTGGAATATTAGTGTTGGCACTCGGTATGGTCCGGACAAATCAAATCTTGCTGACAAAGTGTAAAGTAAAAATGTGTCCCTGGTAAGCGATGGGCACCAATATCATGTTAGTTTTCACTGGCTTACCGGTCTTGACATTCTTAACTCTGACCTTGATGTTGCTGGCCGCCATTTTTTCCGAAGCATTCATATAAGCAGAGACAACAGCTTCCTGGTCTTCTTCAACGACATCAGCCAGTGGGGCATCGGTGTCTGCCCATTCTTTGGCTGATTTGTAACCAAGCAGGTCGGCAAATTTCTTATTGCAGATTTTGTGAGTATCGTCAAGGTAAGCGTATATCCCTTGTGGCGATTTCTCCAGGATGGGTTTCAACTGTTCGGCAATGCCTTTGACCAGTTCCTCATGATGACCATGTTGGGTCATATTGTCCCTCCTTATTAGGTAACAGACGTTTTACTGTCTTCTTCAGCGCTCAATCGTTAAATGCTGCTATTTATTAAGCCGGGAAGGGGCAATGATATTGCCTTCCGTATCCTTAAACCAGCTTAAGATTGCGGAGTCGTATATTGGTCAGCCATCCAGCCAGGCCTGCTTTACATCTGTGACATCGCCAGAATGTTGCCTTCGGTATCCTTAAACCAGGCTGATTTTATGCCATCGTGTGTGGCGATACTGTTCACCGTTTTAAGATGCATTTTGGGTATGTCATATTCTTCAAATTTCACACCCTTGCGCTTGAGTTCCTTTACTTCGGCTTCAAGATTGTCGACGGCGAATGCGGCCACAGTATGGTCGGCTTTGGTAGCGGCCCAGTGTTCCCTCATAGAATTTCCGGGCCCGCTTTAAATCTACGGCTGGTAAAGTCGGGGCTATCATTGCATTAGCTAACATCCCTTGTCCTCCTTTGTTATTAACTACCTTAATCTTAGTATGCGATGTATTTAATAGTCAAATCTGTTGACGAAAAGTTACAAAGTTATGACATTTATGCTTTTTCCGGGAGATTGCCTTTTAGCCTTAATGCTGCCCACACAGGGTTTGGTGTTTGACTTGAACCATTATTCTGTATCATAATTCTGCCAGAGTAAGATGTGGAATGTAATAAAAAAATAAGCCGGTGGTTTGAGTTTGATGGCTGTTCCGGATTGGCCAGTTGCTGAAATGCTGGCAGTCCGTCTTTAGTTGGCGATGGTGTTCGGTATGGAAAATTTGTCTGGAAATATTCTGTTATGAAAGCGTTTACTAAACTGACCCTGCAAAAGAGGATTAATCTACTTTTTTTAGTCGGGTTAGTTGTCAGCCTGGGCCTCTTCAGCTGGCTGGGAATACAATCCGTCAATGAGAGTGTTAACCGGACGCTTCAGGAGCGGTTGACAATAGCCCGAGTTATCGCCAATCACCTGGACGAAAACCTGAGGCATGTTCTACTACATCTACAGAATGCCGCTAATTTCGATGGTCGACTTCCCGATAAAGAACAGTTCTCTACGGAGATAGCTTCACTACGTACGATATTCGGTCAGTCAGGAATTATCACATTAAATGCTTTTCTTATTGATGGTGATGGCAGAGTCCTGCAGATTGAGCCGAATATGCCTTCAGTCATAGGAACGGATATGTCTGGCTACCCTGAAGTGCGTAAGACGGTGAACACCGGTTTGCCTATCATATCCGGCTTGATGTCTACCCCGTTGGCAGAGATACCGGTGGTACTTATGAGCGCTCCTATTGTGGATGGGGATGGTCAAATCATCGGGGCCCTAGCCGTCTCGATTGATGTTGAGCAATCTAATATTGGTGTTTTCAGTCAGGCGGTAATAGTGGGCAAGACCGGGTACACAGAGATTGTTGATGGCAATGGGATTATTCTGGCCAGGACCAGACCAGCCTCTCCGCCCCAATATTTTGAGAGGAGTGACCATCCTGGTAAGTTTACCGAATTAATCAATCAGGGAGAAGCTACCGTTGGAGTATGCCATAGGTGTCATGAAACCCCCCAGTCACTGGAGAGGCAGAGGGATGTGCTGGCTTTCGCCCCTCTGTCCACTACTTCCTGGGGGGTAGCTATACGGCAATCGGAAGAAGAAGCTCTTGCCCCGACACGCCAGCTGGGCCAGAGACTACTTTTCTTTGGGGTAATATTGCTGGTCGGTGCCTCGCTATTGGTGGGGATGGTGATACAGGGAATCGTCAAGCCAATTGGAACGCTGACTACAGCGACGGAAAAGGTGGCCGCGGGGGACTTTAGAGCGGTAATTCCAATCAGACGCCAGGATGAGATAGGGCAGCTTAGTACCGCTTTCTATACTATGACTCAGGAACTGGCTAAATCGAGAAATGAGCTGGTGTTGCGTAATGAAGAGTTGTCGGCGCTTAATTCTATCGCCAGTACGGTTAGCCAATCTCTCAATCTGGAGGATGTACTGCAAAACGCTATGCGGAGGGTGCTGGAAGTTACCAAAACCACCGCTGGCTGTGTATTCCTCCGCGGTGCCGACGGTAATAAACTGGAGATGAAGACCTGTATCGGCTTAACGAGAGCCTTTAAGTGTCAGGAAACCGGTTTTTCGCTGGCTGATTGTGCCTGCCGCCAGGTGCTGCGTTCCGGGCAGACACTGATGGTAAATGATGTCTCTCAGTGTCCGATGCTGGGTGAGGAGGCGGTGATTAAAGAGGGTATAGATTATTTTGTCAGCGTGCCGCTCAAATCTAAGGCTGGAACGCTGGGTGTTATGAATATCGCTGGTTCTAACGAGCGGCCCTTCACTGAGGATGACTTCAGGCTTCTCGACTCCATCGGTTATCATGTTGGCCTGGCTATCGAAAATTCTGTTTTGTATGAGGAGTCGAAGCAAAAAGAAAAACTGCGCGGGCAACTGCTGAGTAGCGTCATTAATGCCCAGGAGGAGGAACGTAAGCGGATTGCCCGTGAGCTGCATGATGAGCATGGCCAGGTTCTGACCGGCCTGATTGCTAATATCGAATCATTGGAGAATATGGCTTCACCCGAGCAACCCAAACTTAAAGAAAAACTGATGAACGCCAGGTCTCTGGTGGTTCGCGCTCTGGAAGATTTACGGAGGCTAACACTTGACCTTCGTCCCTCGGCACTTGATGACCTGGGTTTAATCACTGCCATCCGGGCTCATACTCAGCGTCACCTCGAGTCTGTCGGAATTCAGGTCGATTTTAAGACCAAAGGTCTGAATGAGCGTCTGGCTCCATTGGTTGAGACCGCCCTTTTCAGGATGATTCAAGAAGCCACCAATAATATTGCCAAGCATGCTGAGGCACACAATGTCAGGATACAGGTGGAAGTAAAGGATAATAAGGTCACCGTTATTATCGAAGATGATGGTAGAGGTTTTGATGTGGCGGCTGCTTTCAGGTCAAGGGGGGTAGGGAGAGCGCAGCCATTAGGTCTTCTGGGTATTCAGGAGAGGGCTACCCTTTTGGGTGGTACTTTTAACATCAAGTCACAGGTCGGGCGGGGAACGCAATTGACTGTAGAGATTCCGATAGCCAGTTCAATCGGAGAATCCAGTCTGGTGGAAACAAAGTAGAGAAAATCAGAGCCTGTTGAAATCGGGAGGAATTATGGCAGAGACGAGAAAAATGCGGGTGCTGATTGCTGATGACCATGCGGTGGTCCGCGAGGGTTTTCGCAATCTACTTGAAGCTGAGCCTGATATTGAGGTTGTGGGAGAGGCAACTAATGGTGAGGAGGCGGTGCAGAAAACGGAGGAAATTGAACCGGATATCGTTCTGATGGATATAACCATGCCGGGAGTAAATGGTCTGGAAGCTACCTATCAGATAAGGAAGAAGAACCCGGATGTCAAAATATTAGTGCTGACCATGCATGAGGGTGATGAATACTTCTTCAAGTTTCTTGATGCCGGGGCGTCCGGATATTTTATTAAGGGTGGTTCTTCTAGTGAATTGATTGCGGCGCTGCGAGTGGTCTGGCAGGGCGATGTGTTCTTGTACCCGACGATGGCCAAGAAGCTGCTGAGCGATTATCTACAGCGGGTAAGACAGGGTAGTGACAAAGAAACTTATGATGGATTGACCAACCGGGAGAGGGAGGTTTTGAAGCTGATTGCGGAAGGTCATACTAATCAGGAGATTGCGACTCTCCTGGTTCTTAGCGTCGCTACGGTGCAGACTCACCGTGCCCATATCATGGCCAAATTAGGTCTGCGCAGCCCTACGGAGCTGGTCAAGTATGCTCTACGGCGAGGATTTATTACCCTGGATACATAGTTGCGAGTAGCCAGTCATACTTACTCCTCAAAACAGGGAATGGAAGATACATATTTTCTGTAGCCAAAGTCCTATTTTCTGTGTATAGCCTAGCCCTACCGGATGTGTTAAGCTCAAAATATATTCTACTGAAGTAGTTCTGGGAGGTTAAGGCTATGCGAAAACGAAATGTAAGAGTAGTTGTTGCTTCCGAATATCCTCGGACGCGGGACTTTCTCAAAGAAGTGGTTGAAGGGGAGGAGGGGGGTGTTATCGTCGGGCAGGCGCAGGATGCCAACAAGGCATTGGCTCTGACCAGAAATCTCAGGCCTGATGCGGTCATTATCGATTGTTACCTTCCCCATACTGTTGGCCTGGATGCTATTCCACTGTCACGGATGGGTGGTCTGGACACTGCTCAGGCTATCGCCGCTGAGATACCCAATACGCAGGTGATATTATTGCGCAATCTGGAATTGAAAGACTTGCCGGAATATAGTCTGGGTAGAGATTCGGTATCCTCCTTTTCCAGAGAAAAGATGGGAGTTAATACTCCGTTCAAGCTGCACGAGCTATTCCAGGATAATACAGTATCGCCCAATGACCTGGTTTTTGCTGACATTATGGTGAAGCCGCGTGTAATTCCCACGCAAAAAGGTAACACAGCAACTGATAAAGTCATGCTTTTCGGTGGTCTGGGTGTCTTGAGTGGATGGTTTCTCATTCTCACCGTATTTTTAGCTCCGGTGGGGATTTTTGTGGCTCTGGCCGGCGGGGTGACGATGCTTATCGGTCTGGCAGGAAGGCTGATAGCTTCCTCGAAATCTAAAAGTTCCTCATAGGCTCTTTAAAGTGCAATTGAGCAGGTAAAAATAAGAGATGACAATAAAGCAGACTCTTAAGGGAAGCCAGGTATTTTCAGCACTCAGTGATGCCGAACTGGAGAAGATAGCTGCTTTAGCCCACGAGAAGCAATACGAGGCGGGGACGGCTATTTTCCAGGAAGGTGATAACGCCGAAGAGCTTTTTGTTATTCAAGAAGGGAAAGTCGCCGGGCAAATGATACTGCCCAGAGCTCAGTCAGGGTCAGGCCGGAAGCTAACCGTTGATGTGATGACACAAAATGAGGTGGTTGGCTGGTCGGCTTTAGTTGAACCTTACACTTATACTCTTACCGCGGTGTGTCTGCAAAATGTAAAGGCGATATCGATTAGTGGTAATAAGCTCAGGGACTTACTTAGGGACAATCCTAAAATGGGCTATGAGGTGGTGAAGGGACTCATCAGGGTGGTAGCTTCAAGGCTGAATGATACCAGGCAAATGCTGGTCAGTGAACGGTTGTCGCTAACCAGGCCGGAATAAGAATTAGTAGTAAGTAAAAGGAGGTATGTTATGAAAAAAATTGGGTGGCTTGTTTTTCTTTTACTTGGTCTTCTAGTGATATCTGCCTGTAAGGCAACGGCACCGACGGCACCAACGGCACCAGAGGAGACTAAAGCTAGCCCGGCTAGTATCTCCAAAGGTGGCTTGATTTACGATAAGTGGTGGAAGGCGGCTGCCGGGGCTACAGAGCCAGTAGGGAATCAAGCCCTATGGTCTACTCAGACTACTAATACTAGAACCGGTGGTGATACCTGGCGCTGCAAAGAATGTCATGGCTGGGACTACAAGGGTAAGGATGGCGCTTATGGTAAAGGTTCTCATCTTACAGGTTTTCCGGGTGTCTATAACGCCTCTTTGAATAAAACCAAAGCTCAGCTTATGGATACTTTGAAAGGTAAAACTAATTCTAGTCACGATTTCGCTTCGCTGCTTGGTGAAACAGGTATAAATGACGTGGTGAACTTTCTGAAAGAAGGACTGGTCGATGAGACCAAATACATAGATTACTCTACGAAGAAGGCCATCGGGGCCAATATGACTCATGGTCAGGAACTGTATTCTACTACCTGTGCCGCTTGCCACGGTGCTGACGGAAAGCTGATACTGTTTGATGGTAAGGATAGTTTAGGTTTCCTGGCTAACGATAATCCTTGGGAAACACTCCATAAGATTCGTTTCGGTCAGCCCGGTGCTCCGATGCCAGCAGGAGTGACAAATGGGTGGAGTGTCCAGGATTCAGTAGATGTACTGGGTTATGCTCAGTCACTGGCAAAATAGGTTGGTATAGTACCCGCTTGTTCTTGGCTTTTTGCGGTGCTCAATTTGACCAGTGCAGTAAAGTGATGCCTGGCGGATTCTGTGGTGGGTGTTAGTAAACCGACAGAAGATTCATTCTTCACTGATTGAAATGGATAGGTTGTGTGCAGAATAAGGAAAAGGACTTAAATCAGCGAGAATTTCTTAAAAAATCGGTGGGGATGGTGGAATTACCGGGTGGACGGAACATGGCGGGAGCTAACTTTCCATTCAGGTTATACGAGCGGTATCATCAGGCGCTGCCCCCGAGTGCTTTTATTTTGGCTGATGTTGAGGTGAAGCAACAGACAGCTTGGGCTCAGTGGGCACCGTTCTATCTACTGCGGTCCCGAACAGCACACGCACCGAACCAAAACACTGGCCGCACAAAAACCGAAATATCTGAAAAGCAGGCTGACAGATGCCCAAAAGCATAGTGGATGACTTCGGAGAGAAACAGGAAAGGCGGGTTGAGCAATTGCCGCCGGCAGCACAATTTAACGTTGACCTGGCAAATCAGGTAGCTAAAGACGCTCAAAAACTCATTCTCGGGGGACTCTCTGAGACAGAGTTTTATCAGAAGTATCACCAGGCTTATCTCAAGGAATTCGGTGTTGATGACCGGCCACTATGCCCGGTTGAGAGTATTGGTGGGACGCCATCAGAATCCGCTTTTACGAAACACATATCTCGTCGTACGCTATTCAAGCTAGGAGGTATTACTCTAGCGGGGATATTGGGGGCACGGTGGTTAGGTGGTAGGGCCCTCGGAGCCGGAGTTGCTACCGGGGATAGTTATGGCGGACTGCTACTCAAAGAAGATGACCAGCCTCAGCAAGTAGGGAAGGTGCAGATGGGCATGGTCGTTGACCTGGAGGCATGTGACGGTTGCCTCAGTTGCGTCTACGCGTGTCAAAAACACAATTTTAACTCGGCGGGGGTCTTCTGGATATATTCCCTCGCCTATCAGGATGAGAACCGGGATGGCCGAAACTTCTTATTGCGCTTATGCCAGCACTGTGCCAACTCGGTCTGCACAAAGGTATGCCCGGTGCGTGCCCGTCACAAGCGGGAAAAGGACGGACTGGTCTTGACTGACTACAATCTCTGTATTGGCTGTCGCTACTGCCAGGTCTCCTGCCCCTACGGAAGCAACTACTTTCAGTGGGGTGAACCCGAAAACAAGAATTACTATCATCCCAAGCTAACCGACTACCGGGGTCGATGGGTCATCGGCAATCCGCCGAAAGGAGTGATGGGTAAGTGCACCTTCTGCCCCGACCGGCAGGACGATGGAAGGGGCAATGTGGTCTGTGCATTGACCTGTCCCCATAATGTCCTCCACTTTGGTGATATGAACGACCCGAACAGCGAACCTCGCCGGTATCTGAGGGAGAAAACGCAAGAGAAAGGGGGGCAGCTCTCGACGTTCCGGCTCCTGGAAAACCAAGGCACCAAGCCAAGCATTATCTACATCGGCCAGCAGCCCTCGCGTTCGGCCAAACTGGTGGAGGGACCGGTCTCTTATGCCGATTGGGGCCTGGTGGAGAAACGGCTGGATGTCCTGGAAGGACCGCAACCCTGGTTTATGAAGGTTTTTGGAGGCAGCCAGTGAGGGTTCCAACTAGGGCAGATAATATACTCAAACCGCTGGGTACTCCTACCACGAAATATTATCTGCTTGTGGCAATCGCCGGAGCAGTTTTCGTCTGGTTCCTTCTGGCCTGGGCCTGGCAGCTTAGATACGGACTAATAGTCACCGGGCTTGCTGACTGGGGGACTAGCGGTGGCGTTCCCTGGGGGCTCTATATCGGTCTTTTCATCTGGTGGGTCGGAATTTCCCACGGCGGCATTCTCATCTCGGCAGGGGTACGGTTGTTCAAGCTGAGTGTCTTTTATCCTGTCGCCCGTATTGCCGAGTTGCTGACAATCGGAGCCCTGTCTATCGCCGGGTTATTTATCATCGTCGACCTGGGGCGTCCCGACCGGGTGGTAACGAGTGTTATCCGGGCTTATACTACCACAGTTCAAACATCGCCGCTGATTTGGGATGTAACAGTCATCACACTCTATTTCGTACTGACCGCAACCTACCTGTTGTTAACGATACGCCATGACATTTATAGCCTACGCCGCCGTCTGCCGAGCT
>JACPSA010000017.1 GCA_016193545.1 Chloroflexota bacterium | reverse complement strand
ACATCCCCCATTACCTAACCTCCTTTTGTCTGGCGTTTATTAAAAGGGCTTCATTTAAAGATATTATTCGGTTTTCCCTGGTGATGTCATTGCGAGACCATCCCGACTTTTATCGGGAGGCGACCTGCTCGCCGTCCCTTCTGGACTTTGGCAGGCGAGAGCAATCCGTATGGTGGTGAAGGGACATTCACCCCTCCCAGATTGCCACGTCACTACGTTCCTCGCAATGACAGTAATCCACCAGATACAAACAGAATCTTATTCAATAGTAGTGGATTTGGCAGGTTATATCAAGTTTAGCTAACCGGCCTGATACTGGGAATGCTATTCTTTCTCTAGTAGAGACCGAAAGTAGCTACTGATTCAGGGTAAGACGAATCGGCCAGAGAATTACCGGGAAGAGATTCGACGAGCCTTTCTCGTCACGGCTAGCATCTGCCCTTAGCGGCTAAGGCGACTGCCTTGTCCATATCCGAAGGGTAATTTATATTGAAGAAGGATAAAAGTTGAGGGTCTAATCTCTGGCACTCTACCAGTTCAACATACCTGACCCGCAACAGGTCGAGAATGGAATAAACTTCCAGCTGGTCATGTTCCAACTGTGTTTTCATAATACCCAGACAGTTTCTGGAATACACCGCATGGAGTGGCTCTCGCATTCCTTCTTCTAACCGGGGAATAACAGCATCAAAACCAGGCGATAGCTCAATCATATAGCGTAGCAATTCAGTACTGAGAAAAGGCATATCGCAGGCAACCACGACACAGTGTGAAGATTGTGCCGCCAGTAAGCCGGTATAGATACCGCCGAGCGGACCCTTTCCCGGGTAAAGGTCGGCTATAATTTCGGCATGACTGATAATCGGCAGGCCCTGCTGTTCCTGAGCAGTTACAATCAGGATCCGGTCGGCGAGCGGCCTGAGCCGTTCAATAGCACACTCCAGCAGGTTTTTACCACCGATAGTCTCTAGAAGCTTGCTTCTACCAAACCGCCGGTTTTTACCACCGGCTAGAATAATGGCTGTTACCTTCATCTACCTCGTCTTCCCTCCCACCGAAGGAACTTTCAGGCTTTCTTCAAATTCCTGATTAGTTTCCAGGTAATCGTTTCACAGAGCACCACGATATCCTCGGTGCAGAGATAATCGGAAATACTAGCATCGAAGACGACATTCCCCTGCGGAGCCAGTTCATCATCTCCACCCCACAGGATTATCGTTATCGGCACACGGCTAAAAGCGTTAATGGTGACCGCAGCATCACCATAATCAACCCGGAGACCCCCTAACTTTTCCGCAGCCCCTAACAGGAGCTTAGGCTCCTTACCAAAATTGTTCAGGATAGGCTGGCTGGTCCTGTTGAAAAATGTGGGGAAGTAGCCGCTGCCTTCGGGTAGCTCCCTCAAGGTAATCAATCTATTAGCCATCGGGGTACCCTTGGCTGAGTTGAAATAGTGCAGGATGAGGATTCTATCCCTGATGGGCACCGTTTCGGCACTACCGACTAACGAAATCTCACCACCGGGCAGACTAATAAGATACGATTGATTGAGATACTGAATGAGAATACCAGCATCGCCTGGCTGATATTGCGCCCCGCTCCGGCGGCATTGCTCCTCGATATCATCAATCCCGGCCAGTTGCTCACAGGCAAGCTTATAAGCCTGCTTGTAGGCTTTTTCATAATTCCACTGCTTGGTGGCTAGTGTCAAATTTTCGTTTTCCATCGGTTGACCAGCCGGCAAGAGAGAACTACTTATCGGTTATCATATCTCCAGCCAGGAATGGGAATAGAGCGACTCACCGGTAAGAACCCGCACCGTTTTCACATATTCTACTTCTTTGGGACTTAATGAAGCCATGTTGGGTTTCTCGCCGTCCATTACCCGATACACCAGATTGACGATTTCCGGCATTTTACCTTTGGCTATTTTTACCAGCTCATCATCAAAGGCATCGACGATAGCCGAATGAAGACCATACCTCATCAGCATTATCAAATAAGTCCGGTTCAGAGGAGGCCTAAGGTGCGCCGGAGTACCGTTGGAGATATTGGACAGCCCTACAGTCGATTTGCATTCGGGAGCAATATCTTTCAGCATACTCATAAACTCAACGCAGGATTTTACCTGGTTTATCTCCACTGAAATCGGACTGGCAATAGGGTCAATCCAGATACTGTCACTGGGAATACCCTTCTCATTAGCTTTATAGACCAAATCAACGGCCAGCATGCACCTTTCATTGGCATCCCGGGGCATCCCCTCGACACCCCAGAGCAGGCCAATCATGTTAGCATTATAATTCTTGGCTAGGGGCAGTCCCTGCTCTAATCTGGCCGGCTGCAGAGAAATCGAATTGATTAATGCTTTACTTTTACATACCTTCAGACCGGCCTCCATCGCCACGGTGTTGGTGGTATCCAGTGATAACGGCAGATTGGTAACCTCCTGCACCACATTAACCACCCATTGCATCAACTCATCCCCCTGTCTCCGGGCCGGACCGATATTAAGGTCAAGATAATCTACCCCGGCTTTAACCTCAGCTTTAGCCAGCTCCTGAATAGGTATGGGATTCCTCTCCCGCAGCGCCGGGCCGATAGTCTTGGACATGATATTGATATTTTCCCCGATGAGGATCATCATTCCCTCCTTATGGTTTCCATGCCTTAAGATAAGCCGGGATGCTCGCCCCTTCCCGGGGACCAACCAGAATCTCCCAATCAGATAGCTCTTCTTCCAGGCCGCCGCTTTCGGCAGCAGCATATCCTGGAATTATCAGTTTGTGATGTTTTACCGAATCCTTAATCCCGCACTTCTTGACAAAGGGGGCTATGATATCAGCCGAGAATTTACCAGCCGCCCAGGCAGTCATTACCGAAAGCCCCTCAGTATCCATGACCAGAAGATGGCTGGGGACCTTACTAGCTTCTATCTCACCGGAAACGATGAAGTAGGTCAGTGAAAAGTTGGTCGTAATCAGCACCGGAGAATTTTCATCAGCATTACCAATCTTATAGATTCCCTGAGTGGTCGCCAAGGGCCGCTGCGGGTCGGTATAGATATTCAGTCTCTCCACAAGCAGAGGGAACAGGCTTTCCCCCCGGAAATCAGACAGAACGATAATACCACCGTATTTAGCCACAAACATGGAGGCAATCACCGCCTCTTTCATCGGGTCGCCGGTCATCTCGGCCGGGAAAACAATAGTGGGGAAACCCAACGGTCGAAATTTCTTGGTCAGGGCAGCACTCCTGATTATTATCTGGTCCTGAAATGCCTGACGAACGGTTCTGGACCCGGAATCGATAACAATATCGTTGATGCCAGCCCCGGTCAACTTGGTAGTCAGTTCAGCCAGTTCATCCAGACCGGAAGCTTTAACCGCTACCGGACAGGAATTAGCCTTGGCTAACTCGGCAACACGGGGCAGGTTATCCTTGGTGACAGCATATATCAGTGGTTTACGGTCGGCACAGACCTTCAGTCCCGCCGCCAGAATATCGGGATTCTCGCTCATCAGGATAATGCCACCATCACTATTCTGTTTAACTTTAGTGGCCAGCGCTTCAAATTTGCCAGCATTGCCCGATTCATCCTTTACCGCCACCAGCTCAGGACGGAGAGTAAGTCCCACCCTAACATACTGCAGTTGCTTAAAACGTGCCAGTCTGGCGTCAATCTCAGCGTCAGCCATGGTATCCTTGAGCAGAAGAGCCAGACCGGGAGGATTCTCAAACCTTTTTTCATGGCGGAACATCACTGTTTCACCACCAACCTTCAATACCCGTCCACCGGCGCCAATAACCACCGGCCTGATGGGCGGTGCCGAGGCTTCCTGCAACTTAGTCTTTGCCTCCTCGGAGACATGGGGGCAAGCACTTAATTCCGCCTTCCCGGCAGCCAGATTCATGGCGAAAGCCAGACAGGTAGGCACCTTACATTGACCGCAGTTCGTCTTGGGCAGTAACTTAAATATCTCTATTCCAGTAAGCGGCATCTTTCATACTCCTTTTCTAAAAATGACGGTGGCAAGAACGGACACAGCATCCATTATCGCTGTAGCACCTCAATATGAAAAACTCCTTTAACAGACATTATCCACCATAAAAACAGGCATGACACTCATCATCAGCCTGCGGTGAGTT
>JACPSA010000002.1 GCA_016193545.1 Chloroflexota bacterium | reverse complement strand
GGAGCTTGGATGGCGGCGCGGGCTGCTTCTGCCCGACCTTGAAGGGGTTGATAGTGTCGAGGAGCAGATTTCCGTCTGCCGCCTGAAAGCGGGCATAGGCAGCAATGAGCCGGTAAAGCTGTACCGTTTTGAGGTGAAGAGGTATAAATAATAAAAGAGGAGTTTCAGAGGGGGCGAAGCCCCTCTTCCCTAACCCATCCCCCTCTTCTTTGAAGGAGAGGGGGACACAGAGGGTAAGGTAGAAGATTATATATCTATTTGAGGAGGTTTAATTGTTAAAAGATTTGATACTACAGAACCGGAGTTGTCGTCGATTCTATCAGGATGTCCCTATCGAGCTTAAAACATTGCGGGAGCTGGTCGACCTGGCCAGGCTTTCGGCCTCAGCCTCCAACCGCCAGCCATTGAAGTATATCCTTTCTTGTGACACTGGAAAGAATGCCGTGATATTTGCGCATCTGGCATGGGCTAGCCAGCTTAAAGACTGGCCCGGCCCGCCGGAAGGGGAGCGGCCGTCAGGCTATATCATTATCCTGCTGGATACCGATTTAACCAAGACGGTAATGTGCGACCAGGGCATAGCCGCGCAGAGTATTCTGCTGGGCGCCCGAGAGAAGGGCTTGGGTGGCGTGATGCACGCTTCAGTGATGCGGAAGGAATTGTGTAAGGCTCTGGGGATTCCGCCTCGTTATGAAATCCTGCTGGTGATATCTCTGGGCAAGCCTAAAGAGAAGGTGGTAATTGAGGCGATGGGTCCCGACGGCGATTTCAAATACTGGCGTGATAAGGATAAAGTGCACCATGTACCCAAGCGGCACCTGGATGACATTATAATTGGCTAAGCTGTGTGCCGGGCAAATCGGTAAAAGGATGTTAAAGAGATTGCCCGAAAAGGTATCCTTGTCATTGCGAGGGCGAAGCCCCTCTTCCAAGACCTTCCCCCTCTCCTTGGAAGGAGAGGGGGATACAGGGGGTGAGGATGATGGATATGTTTGAACAAAAAGCTGAAGAGCAAAAAGGGCAGCAGGCGCCGTTGGCTACCCGCATGAGGCCGACCACTTTCGAAGCCTTTGTCGGGCAGGAGCACCTGATTGGTAAGGGGAGAGTGCTCAGGAAAGCTATCGAATCAGGCAAGATGCCGTCGATTATTCTCTGGGGGCCGCCGGGCTGCGGTAAAACTACCCTGGCTAATGTCATTGCCAATTTCACCGAGGCGCAGTTCAGCGCGGTGAGTGCCGTCAGCGCCGGTGTGGCTGACCTGCGCCGGGTAATCGATGAGGCTAAGGAGCGCCGTAAGATTTACCAGAAGAAGACCATCCTGTTCATCGATGAGATTCATCGTTTTAATGAGGCACAGCAGGATGCCATTTTACCCTTTGTCGAGGATGGTACGGTTACTCTTATTGGGGCGACTACGGAAAATCCATCTTTTGAGGTCACTTCTCCTCTCCTCTCCCGTTCCCAGGTTCTCACCCTGAAGCCTCTGGTCGAAAATGAAATTCGCGTCATCATCCTGAGAGCGCTCCGGGACAGGCTAAAGGGAATCGGGGCATTAAATGTGGAGCTATCGATTGAGGCTATGAAGCATATTATCACCATGTCGAAGGGGGATGCTCGGATTGCCCTGAATGCCCTGGAGATGGCTGCCCTGGCTACGCCGCCCGATGTCGAGGGTAAGCGCCGTGTCTCACTGGCGACTATTGAAGATGCCGTGCAGCATCCGGCTTTGCGTTACGACAAGGCAGGCGACCAGCACTATGACCTCATCTCTGCTCTACACAAGTCAATGCGGGGTTCGGACCCGGATGCTTCTTTATACTGGCTGGCCAGGATGCTGGAATCGGGAGAAGACCCGCTTTATATTGCCCGCCGTCTGGTTCGTTTTGCTTCCGAGGATGTCGGTATGGCTGACCCGCAGGCACTGGTAATCGCCATGGCGGCTCAGCAAGCCGTCCATTTTATCGGTCTGCCTGAGGGCAAACTGGCGCTGGCTGAGGCTGTTATCTACCTGGCGACTGCCCCCAAAAGCAACTCCCTCTATGAGGCTTACTCTCGAGTGCAGGCAGAGGTTAAGAAGAGCTATGACGATTCGGTACCGCTACACTTACGTAACGCGGTGACGCCGTTGATGAAGGGAATGGGCTACGGCCAGGGCTATAAATATGCTCACAATTACCCGGGACACTTTGTTGAGCAGCAAAACCTGCCCAATGCTCTCCAGGGTAGAGTCTATTACTCCCCCGGTGAACAGGGTTATGAAAAACAGATTGTCGAGCGTCTCAAGAACTGGTGGCAGGGTAAGAAAAAAGCCGGCGAGACTGAAGAAAAACCGAAAGGTTAAATTCTGTTTATCTGAGCTTTATCTTTTTTCATTTGCAAGGCTTTGTCCCGATGATAAAGGAGGCTACGGTGGATAATCACGAAATTTGCTATATGTCTTTGGTGGAGATGGCGGAGGCGGTAAGGACTCGGAAGCTCTCTCCGGTAGAAATAATGGAAGCACTCCTGTCCCGTATTGAGCGGCTAAATCCCAAAATCAATGCCTACTGCACTCTGGTCGCCGAGAGTGCCCGGCAGCAGGCCAGAGTAGCGGAAGCCAAGGTAATGAAGGGCGAGATAGACGGGCCTCTGCACGGTGTGCCGGTATCAATCAAGGACCTGATATTTACCAGAGGTATCCGCACTACCGGGGGCTCTCGCATTTATCAGAATTTCATCCCGGAGCAAGATGCGGTTGTCGTCGAGCGATTGAAAGCGGCCGGAGCTATCATTATCGGCAAGACAAATACCTCTGAATTCGGCTGGACGGCAATAACGGATAACCGTCTTTTCGGGGCGACCCGCAACCCGTGGAACACGGGGTTTAATGCCGGCGGTTCCAGTGGTGGGGCTGCTGCCTCGGTGGCAGCGTCTATGGGCTCACTGGCTATCGGCAGTGATGCTGGCGGCTCGATACGGGTTCCCAGCAGTTTCTGCGGGGTTTTCGGTTTCAAACCATCCTTTGGTCGGGTGCCGCTCAATCCGGGTTTTCCGGAGTGGGGAACTCTGGCTCATATCGGGCCCATCACCAGAACGGTCAGGGATGCCGCTCTGGCTATGGAAGTCATCGCCGGCAGGGATGATAGAGACCGTTTTACCTTGCCTGATACCGGATTGCGCTACCTGCCATCTTTGGGTGACAACCTGAAAGGGCTGAGAATCGCCTGGAGTAAAGACCTGGGTTACGCTACTTTAGCGCCGCTGGTTTTGCAGATAACGGAAGCGGCGGTCAAAGTTTTTACAACGCTGGGCGCTACCGTGGAGGCAGCTAGCCCCAATGTTGGCAGTCCGGAGAGGCCGTATACCCTTTTTGTCGGTCTGTGGCTGGGAACAGTGTTGCAGGACAAGATGGCGGAGTGGAGAGAACAGATTGACCCGGGACTGGTCCGTTTCCTGGAGCGGAATAAAGAGAGATTAGCCTATGAATTTGTCCAGGCTTATATCGGGCTGGCGGAGTATTGGGCGGGAATGCAGCCCTTCTTTGAGAGATATGACCTGCTGCTGACACCGACGGTGGCGATACCGCCTATTGAGATTGGGCAGGTCGGGCCCAGAGAGATTGAGGGAGTCAAAGTAACGCCGCTGGGCTGGATGCCTTTTACCTATCCGTTTAACATTACCGGGCAGCCGGCGGCTTCAGTTCCCTGCGGGTGGACGGATGCCGGGTTGCCGGTTGGCTTGCAGATTGTTGGCAGACGTTTTGATGATGTTACTGTATTGAGGGCGGCGGCGGCTTTTGAACAGGCGTTACCCTGGGCAGATAAACGACCCTCCTTGGATTAAAAGGGGCTTTGTTACGCATAAAAAATGGAGAGCACCTTAGTTGATGCTCTCCACTCCCAGTTCTAGTATTCTCGTCCCCGACTCATTGGCGGTATTCACTACCACAGCGGGTGTTCCTTTATGGAACTGACCTCTAACTTAGCTATAACCGAGCCGGCTCCGAGTTCCGTTTGCCCTACTCGCAGGTAGGGCTTTAACTGTCAACCTGCCATACCCTCAGTAGCTTGTGAAGCTTCATATCTCACCTCCCGAAGCACATTCGAACGGTTACATATAGCTTCTAGTATTATTAAACCACGGTTAAGGCAATTTGTCAAGGCTTGGACTCGTCTTGGCTAACTCTTCGCCAGGTGAGAGCTGATAAAACCATCTCCGCCGTAACAATCGTTTTTTCGTTGGGTTATCTTTGCTTTTGACCGGGTTACTCCCGAAACTATGGCTCTATTGTTAGGTATCATAGTATCATTAGCAGCAATTGAAAAAACTTAACAGAATAGGCGCTCTTCTTTACAAGGCTGATTTTTGGGGGTAAAATGAATACGCTTACGGGCGGTTAGCTCAGTGGTTAGAGCGCTTGCTTCACACGCAAGAAGTCACTGGTTCAAATCCAGTACCGCCCAGTTACATTTCCGTGAATTTTGTGATATTTCTGTATACATTGAGTGTGCACATTTTGCAATTTTAATCAGCTTGCCTATAATTCCACACTAGGGCTATACTTTCTCCATGACCATCTTTCAGCATTTTGTTGCGCAGGGACTGCCTTCTTGACAACTATAGAAGGTAATGCAAGAATTTAGAAAAATAAAAAACTTGCAGAAAAAGCAGCGAATTTAGCTTCAATTTCTTGTTTACCCTGAATACTATATTACCTAGTCAGGTTATTTTGTTTTTCACTTGAGTTGGTGAGATGATAGACAATTATTACGAGTATTTGGAGGAGGAACCAGAACCAGAGCCTCAACCAGACCCGATGGCAGTGACGGCAAGTAAGGAGTTGAAAAAATTCTTATCTCGCCGGAGGATGCCTTATTATGTTGGGCAACTTGAGTGCATGTTCGAGAAGAAATACTTTCACTGGGTAACCCATAGAGCCATTAGATTGTTGATTGGTGAAGGATATTTGAAAGAGTCAAGCGCGGTTATAGCGGGAAACGATGTTACATTTGTGCATCGACCAAAATTGTCCCCGGCTGTTGTGAATAGACACATTAATAGTGCGAAACGCTTGTTGATTACAGCGTGGAGTGAAGAAATGGCAAAGATGCGTGGTGCGCATTTAGAGGCGTTGGTGAGAGCAGAACTCAGAGCAAATGGTTTCAGGATAATTGATAAATACAAAACGATATCGTGATAAGAAATGGACTGAAACAGGCCATGACTTAGACTTTATTGCTGAACTTAGCAATGGAGAAGCAATAGGTTTGGAGGCGAAGAACACATTGCCTTATATACCCAGGAGCGAGTTTGAGACAAAACTCAAGATGTGCGAGTATTTTGGAATACGACCAGTTTTCGCTGCACGGTGGCTTCCCAAGAATTACATTTACCAAGCATATAGAAAGGGTGGATTTGGCTGGCTCTTCGAGTATCAGGCGTACCCTTTGGGACACGAACGTCTGTGTGAGCAGCTTCAAAAACGTTTTGGTTTTCCCGTGATGGTGATGACGGAATTGCCCCCAAAGTCACAGGAATTATTTTCTAATTGGGTGTCAACGCTAAAACATGCAAGGCAATGACTATGTTCATAACCTGAACGCTAACTCAAACGTCCTGGTTCTACGTATTGGGCAGTACCGCCCACCAT
>JACPSA010000023.1 GCA_016193545.1 Chloroflexota bacterium | reverse complement strand
TCACTGCCAGGCCAATCGACTAACACTCGCACATTGCTTCATAACATAATACATCTGAAAGTGCAGTGTATTAACCAATCCATCGTTAAGTAACGGCTGAAGGATTCTTTTGCATCTCATGTATCCGTCCCCGGGGAGAGCGATAATATAGCGTTTTCTTGATGTATCTCAATTTGACTAATTGTTAAATAATGAAGCTGGAAACACAAAAAGCACCTTAAAAACTGAATAGCGTCAAGCCCGACCTGAACGCTTGCCCTCTTGAAAGGGGGTAAGTATGAGTTCAAATGTATCACCAGACGGCGATAACGGCAATCATCAAGGTCATTGTAGCCGATGTCATAGGGTCTGGACACTAAAGGAAAGGCAGGGCGTTTGTCGGTGGTGTGGTAACTCCGCAAG
This sequence comes from Chloroflexota bacterium, assembly GCA_016193545.1. Taxonomy (GTDB): domain Bacteria; phylum Chloroflexota; class Dehalococcoidia; order Dehalococcoidales; family UBA2162; genus JACPSA01. The sequence continues at coordinate 7,462 of JACPSA010000023.1, read as the reverse complement.
CTGCCAGTCCACAACGGCAAAGCCCCGCCATATCAAGTCTAGGTCAAACGGAAGGCTAAAGCAAGCCAACGGCTACGACCAGCTAGACGGCGAATGGCTAGCCATCGCCATAGAGAACGCTCGCCTGTACCAGCAAGTCCAGGATATGGCAATCTTGCAAGAGCGGGAGCGTCTGGCGCGCGAGATGCATGACGGAATGGCACAATTATTGGGTTACATTAATACTCAGACTCTGGCTGTGAAAAAGCTCCTTTCTAACGGTCAACTGAGTGGGGCGTAGTGTTCCTCACCTCCCAGATTGCCACGCTTCGCTCGCAATGACAGAGGAATCTGTGCTTTACCCACTAGCCGAGCTGTGCTAAAATTAACCACTTATGAAAAAGAGCCTGTGCCAATCCACGAACACTGCTTCAGCAACGGCCAGGGAGTGGTAAAGATGACTTCACCACAATCAACTTCACGCCAGACATTACGTATTATCGATGCCAACCTCAACCGGGTGGGCGAAGGGCTTCGTCTCCTCGAGGAGATAGCGCGCCTGTTGCTCAACGATTCTGTGCTGACCCAGCAACTGAAGACGATGCGCCACGACCTGATAAGGGGCGACTACTCATTCCAGCAACAGTTGCTGCAATCGCGGGACTCAACGGGCGACGTTGGTGCTGATATGGAAGTCCCCGGGGAGGAGAAAGGAAGAGAGCTGCCGCTGGTACTGGTGGCTAACTCACGGAGGGTACAGGAATCACTGCGGACTCTGGAAGAGATGGCTAAACTTCCCGGTATGGCTCCCGAATTGGACTCGAATAAGTTCAAGCATGCCCGTTTTGACATCTATACTATCGAACAGAAGCTGCTGGGCAGGCTGCTGCGCCAAGATAAGCTCAAGCACATCTCCGGACTCTATGTCATTATCGATACCGGAATGCTCAAAGGGCGCAGTCATCTTGAAGTGGCCAGACAGGTAATCAGTGGCGGCGCCAGGACAATCCAGCTACGCGATAAAGTCCAGAGCAAAGGGGCACTGTTACCGGTAGCCCGGCAGTTGAGGTCGCTATGCGCTGAGCATGGCGTCCTTTTTATCATGAATGATTATCTCGATTTAGCTCTGGCGGTCGATGCCGACGGACTGCACGTGGGGTGGGATGACCTGCCGGCTAAAGAGGCGCGTAAACTGCTGCCGATAGATAAGATTCTGGGCGTCTCGGCGAATACCGTAGAACTGGCGCTGGCTGCCCAGTCCGATGGGGCTGACTATCTTGGTGTCGGCTCGATGTACCCGACCGCTACCAAAGAAGCCATCGCGGTAGTGGGACCGGAGAGATTGCGCCAGATTAAGCAAGCGGTTTCTGTGCCGCTGGTGGCCATTGGCGGCATTAGCAAGGATAACGCGTCTCAGGTCATGGCGGCGGGCGCTGATGCGGTGGCGGTCATCAGCGCCATATCGAGCGCCAGGTCACCGGAAGCAGCCTCACGGCAGATAGTTGCCAGCCTGGAGATATCGAAGTGAGCGGATTGACGGATAACCTGGATTCGATTGCCGAGCAGATACGGTCGAACCTATCGGCCAAAGATGCGGCCAGAGAAAAGGTGCTGCCGCTGTGCCGTGAAGTAATTCGTCATTGCAGCTACGCTATCCGGGCGGTACACCGCCAGGAATTCGACCAGGCAAAGGAGTTACTTAACTCAGCTCGCAGTTTACTTAATGATATCGAGAAGACCGGACATGGTGAACTGGGCTATACCGGTTTCGTCAGGGATGCGCAAAAAGAGTTTGCTGAAGGAAGCACTTTACTGGCTCTGGTAACGGGCCAACCGCTGCCGGCTCCCGGCGACCTGCTAGTGTCACTTGATGATGCGGCGTATCTCAACGGACTGGGTGAAGCGGCCGGTGAGCTGCGGCGTTACCTGCTGGATAACATGAGAAAGGGTGACCTGTCACGTGGTGAGGATTTACTGGCGGCGATGGATGGTATCTATAATGTCCTGGTTACGATGGACTTTCCTGATGCGATAACCGGCGGCCTGCGCCGTACCACCGATATGGTCAGGGGTGTGCTGGAGAGGACGCGCAGTGACCTGACACTGGTTATCAGGCAAAAGGAACTGGAAGAGCGATTGGGAAAGCTAGAGAAGAATCTTGACTAGCTCAAATGAGGGCAGTATTCGGTTTTGATTGGTGATGTCATTCTGGCCCCGTGTCAAGTACGGGATAAACTCCAGCCAGAATCCAGGTCTCCCTCTCACCGCCAATGGATTCCCACCTGCGGCGGGAGTCGGTGGCAAGCCGGGAGATGAGGGACGCTATACCCCATCCAGATTGCTCTCGCCTGCCAAAGAACTTGTTCGGCGAGCAGGTCGCCTTCCGACTTGTGTCGGAATGGTCTCGCAATAACAATGGAGGCAACCAAACGGGGGGGTCTTGATTTTACCGCTTACTTTGGGTAGAATACGAAAGTTGTGCCAAAATAAAATTTTTCGAGAGGAGACGTAATGATAACACTTTTTGATGGCTTCCGTGTGGCCACCAGCTTTGAGAAGTTTGCCCTCATTGCTGTACTGGTAGTAGCAATACTGGGCCTGCTCTATGCTGTTTTTCTCACACGGCAGATATCACGCGAGCCTGAGGGCACAGAAAGAATGAGGCATATCTCCAATGCCATACGCAGTGGCGGCAATGCCTATCTGGGATTCCTGATAGGGGCCATCTTCTCGGCACTGGTCGGGTTTATCGGCATGAACATGGCGTTGCGAGCCAATGTGAGGGTAGCTCAGGCTTCGCGCACCAGCTTCACCCAGGCGCTCAAAATCGGCTACCGTGCCGGCACGATAACCGGTATGCTCACCGATGGTCTCGGTCTCCTCGGTGGCACGATAATCTTTATCATCTTCTTTAAGGATGCCCCCCTGGTACTTCTCGGCTTTGGATTTGGCGGCACATTACTGGCGCTGTTCATGCGTGTCGGTGGTGGTATCTATACCAAGGCGGCCGATGTTGGCGCTGACCTTGTCGGCAAGGTGGAGATGGGTATTCCTGAAGACGACCCCCGCAATGCGGCGGTAATTGCCGACCTGGTGGGGGATAATGTCGGTGACTGTGCCGGGATGGCAGCCGACATCTTCGAGTCCTACGAAGTTACCATTGTTTCCGCAATGATTCTGGGGCTCTTACTGACTGAGGCGACCGGCAACCTTTACTGGATTATCTTCCCCTTGCTGGTGCGGGCGGCCGGCGTTTTCTCTTCGATTATCAGTACCTACTCGGTGCGGGCAGTGCGTGAGGGAGAGAATGCCATGAATGCGATACACCGCGGCTATCTGCTAGCGGCGGCGATTTCTATCATCTCCTTCTTCCTTTTTGCCCAGTTTTATACCCATGACCTTAGATTTTTCTGGGCGACAACGGTGGGTATTGCCCTGGCTGTGGCTATTCAGTTTCTTACCGATTATTACACTTCCACGGATAAGGGTCCGGTTAAGGAAATCGCCAAAGCAACCAAGACCGGGGCGGCTACCGACATTCTTGCCGGGCTAGCCACAGGAATGGAGAGCTCGGCGGCTTCGATAATAGTAATTGCGCTATCTATCGTGTTCTCAGCCATTATCTGGGGTGGTAGCGAACAAATACTATACATCTTTTATGGCGTAGCTCTCTGTGGCATCGGCCAACTTACTCTCACCGGGAACAATATCGCCATGGACAGCTTTGGCCCCATTGCCGATAACGCTAATGGTATCGCCGAGATGTCCCAGCTCGAACCTAAGGCTCGCCAGACTCTAGCCGACCTCGATGCGGTAGGCAATACCACCAAGGCGGTTACTAAAGGCATTGCCATTGCTTCGGCGGTGCTAGCGGCGGTGGCTCTATTCGCTGCCTTCTATGAGGACTACCAGCTTACAGCCATCAATCTGATTCAATGGAAAGTCTTTGTGGCTTTCCTCATCGGCGGCTCGATACCATTTCTCTTTAGTTCTCTAGCCATCAGAGCTGTCGGCAGAGCTGCCTACTATATTATTAACGAGGTGCGCTATCAGTTTGCTAATATTAAGGGAGTGCGGGAAGGTACCGTCGACCCGGACTATAGCCGGGTAGTCTCCATCTGTACCGGCGCGGCGCAGAAGGAATTGCTCACCCCGGCACTGATGGCAATCATTTCACCAATAGTTATCGGTTTTCTCTTCGGTTTAGAAGCGCTGGCCGGATTTCTGGCTGGGGTGATACTGGTGGGGCAACTGCTGGCCGTGTTTATGGCTAATGCCGGCGGCGCCTGGGACAACGCCAAGAAAACTATCGAAGACGGACTCTATGGCGGCAAAGGTTCTGAAGCTCACAAAGCCAGCGTTGTCGGTGACACGGTGGGCGACCCGCTCAAAGATACGGCCGGACCGGCCCTGAATCCTTTGATTAAAGTCATCAACCTGATTTCGGTAATTTCTGCCTCGATGATGGTGGTGCCGCTGGCTAGCGGAGGGTTCCGGGAACGGGGATTTAACCCGATTACTATCACCGTAATCGTCGTTGGGATTCTGGTTATCGCTATTTCACTCTGGGCTTCGATGAAAGCCGGGTCGTTCGGTCGGGAGTATGAAGAGCAGTCAGCGGAGTCTGCGCCCAGGGGTAAGTGAGCTACTGGGCCCGGTATGGCTGCGTTAACACATCGCTCCAGAATGACATTTGAGGCTTAACCCCGCAGAAAGGGATTTAAGCGGCGCTCGGTGCTGATAGTGCTTTCCGGGCCGTGACCGGGATAAACCACGGTCTCATCAGGCAGTACCATGAGCCTGGTCCGGATGCTGTCCATTATCTGTTCGTAGTTGCCTGGAGACCTGCGGCATCGTCGGCATGAATAGCTATCCTGGCATGGGTGATTTCCTTAATCTCTTTCAGGGCACCGACGTGGTCCATGTGGCCGTGGGTTAAGGCGATATATTTTATTTTAAGTCCCAGGTCTTTAACCTTCCGTGAAATCCGGTTAGCCTCAGCCCCGGGGTCGATTATTAATCCCTCTTTGCTGGATTCGTCTCCGATAATGTAGCAGTTAGCCGCATAGGCGCCTACTTCAAGCTTTTCCAGAATCATTTTTTCTCCCTGTTCTCTTTGAGGTTGAGCGCAACTAAAGGTCTTCCATGACAGGTTTATATTCTACCATCAAACAGGATTAGCTACAATAGAATCCTATTTTTAGGAAAATGGTCTAAATCGTCGGTTTATTTCTTGACAGGGCTGGGCTTGGATTGGTAAACTATCTATGTTTTTTGAGTCATAGTCCCTGGTTAGTTTTCTACTGAGTTTTCGTTTGAGGAGCTTTGTTGGCAGAAGCGGCGTCCTTATCCAGTCTTTCAGCAAAGAAGCCCTTTAGTCGGGGACTCGTTCAGATTTTCACCGGTGAAGGTAAAGGTAAGACTTCGGCTGCCCTGGGAACTGTGCTCCGTGCTCTGGGTCACGGACTAAGGGTATGTATCATTGCTTTTATGAAGGGGGGCGTTCCTTCCGGTGAATGGGTGATTCTCGCTAAGTTGCCTGATGTCAAAATAGCCAGATTTGGCTTGAGAACCTTTACCCGCCCGGCAAAGGTGAAACCGGAGGAAAAAGAGCAGGCAAAGCAAGCCCTGGCGGCCGCTCGTGAAGCTGTGCTCAGTGGTGACTATGACCTGGTGGTGCTCGATGAAGTCAATGTCGCTGTAGCCTGGAAACTGATTGAGCTGGATGAAGTTATCAGACTTATTAAGGATAAGCCGCATAAAGTAGAGCTTATCCTGACCGGCCGCCAGGCTGATGCCAGGCTGGTGGAACTGGCCGACCAGGTGACTGAATGCGTGAAAATTAAACATCCCTATGATAAGGGAATAATGGCGCGACCGGGAATCGATTATTAACTGAGGAGGGAATTGTGACTGTCACACTGAGCGTAATCAAGGCTGATATCGGGGGTTATGTGGGTCATTCTGAATCGCATCCGGACCTGCTGGTTAAGGCTAACGATTGTCTGGTTAAGCCTAAGAGGGATGGTCTGCTGGTTGACTATCATGTCACCAAGTGCGGGGATGACCTGCAACTGATTATGACTCACCGGCAGGGTGAGGACAGCAAGAAAATCCATAAGTTAGCGTGGGATACCTTTGTTAGCTGCACTAAATTGGCTAAGCAGCTAAAACTGCATGGTGCCGGTCAGGACCTGCTGGCAGAGGCTTTTTCAGGTAATGTCAGGGGGATGGGGCCGGGGCTGGCTGAGATGGAATTTGAGGAGCGTGAGGCTGAGACCGTAATTGTTTTTATGGCGGACAAGACGTCATCCGGGGCGTGGAATCTGCCACTGTATAAGATGTTCGCCGACCCGTTTAATACTATCGGTCTGGTTATTGCCGAAAATATGCACCAGGGTTTTTCCTTTGAAGTGCATGATGTCAAAGAGCACAAGAGAATAACCTTCGATGCCCCTGATGAAATTTATGACCTGCTGGTCTTCATCGGGGCGGCCTCACGCTATATGGTAAACGGAAGACCGGGGAAGTGGCGGCCGTATCCTCTACCCAGCGTTTGTCCTTGATTGCCGGTCGCTATGTGGGTAAGGACGACCCGGTGTGCATCGTCCGCTGTCAGGGGCAGTTTCCGGCGGTGGGAGAAGTGCTGGAGCCATTCAGCTTCCCGCTGCTGGTGGAGGGCTGGATGCGGGGTTCGCATTATGGTCCCTTGATGCCGGTGGCTATCTGCGATAGCACACCGACCCGCTTCGATGGGCCGCCCAGGGTAACGGCGGCCGGCTTCCAGCTGGCGGAAGGTAAACTGGTGGGGCCGCGCGATATGTTTGCCGATATGTCTTTCGATAATGCCCGCCAGCAGGCTAAGGATGCGGCTGATTACATGCGTTCTCACGGTCCCTTCGAGCCGCACCGCCTGCCCCTGGAAGAGATGGAATATACCACCATGCCCCAGGTAATGAAAAAACTGAAAAAGAGATTTACCCCCCTTGATTGATTAAATAAAGTGCGTCGTCGCGCGTCTGACTATATTTGACTTTGATTTAGAGAAGGGGTATTATAACAGTCCCGAATCTATAATAGGAGGTGCGCCGATGGCAATCTATATCATGTTTACCACTTTAACCGACGAGGGCAGGAAGACAATAAAGACCAATCCGCAGAGAATCAAAGAAGTCAACAAGGAAGTCGAGGCTATGGGGGTCAAGATAAAAGCCCAGTATGCCGTACTCGGGCCGTACGACTTCATCAATATCCTGGAGGCCCCGGACAACAAGACGGTGGCTAAGGTAGCCGTGGAGCTTGGAGCCAGGGGTACTGTCCAGACGATGACCCTGGCCGCTATGGCTATCGATGAGCTGACCAAGTAGCTGCTGGGATAATCGATTCCTTGTGATTCTATGGACTGTAAGCTTCTTCTGGCAACGAATAACCGGGGTAAAGTCCGTGAGTTCCGAAGCCTGCTGTCCAATCTTCCGTTGCAACT
>JACPSA010000016.1:34028-35101 GCA_016193545.1 Chloroflexota bacterium | reverse complement strand
GTACTTATCTGCTCACCGGAAAACGCGGACAAACTGACCGGAGCCTTACCCGAAGCTAAAATCATCGGACAGGTGGTGAAGCAGAAGGGAAAAGCGAGGGTAGTTATCAAGTAGTTAACGGGAAGCTTAGAGGGGCGAAGCCCCTCTTACATAACCACCTCCCTCTCTCCTTTGAAGGAGCGCAAGGAAAAATTAGAAAGGAGCTGTTATGCGGGCCATCATCAGCGTATCTGATAAAACAGGAGTAACCGATTTCGCCAGAGGCTTGAGCCAGCTGGGCTTTGAGCTCTTCTCCACCGGAGGCACCCAGAAAGCGCTGGCCGAAGCTAAAGTGCCGGTAAAAAGCGTCTCCGGACTGACCGGCTTTCCTGAAATCCTGGACGGCCGGGTCAAGACGCTACACCCGCTCATCTACGGCGGCATTCTAGCCCGGCGCGACCTGCCGGAGCACATGGCGCAACTCAAGAAACACAAAATTGAGACCGTTGACCTGGTGGCGGTCAATCTCTACCCCTTTGTCCAGACTGTTGCCAAAGATGATGTCAGTCTCGATGAGGCGCTAGAAAATATTGACATCGGCGGACCAAGCATGATTCGGGCATCAGCCAAGAACTTCCCCGGTGTCATCGTGGTGGTCGACCCGGCCGATTATCAGCCAGTCCTGGAGAAATTGAAGGCGGGGAATTTAGCGCTGGAGGAACGCAAGCGGCTGGCGCAGAAGGCTTTCCAGCATGTCGCCACCTATGATACCGCTATTGCTCAGTATCTGAGGCAGGATGGCACGGCCGATTTTCCTGAGGAGATGACCGTAGCCCTCAAAAAACGCTACGACTTACGCTACGGTGAAAACCCTCACCAATCGGCTGCCTTCTACGCTGAGCAAACCGTGGGAGCAGCCAGAAACACCGGCATCACCTGGGCCAAGCAGCTCGGGGGTAAAGAGCTTTCCTTCAACAACATCCTGGACGCTGACGCCGCCTGGGGTGTCGTCACTGACTTCGCCTCACCCGCGGTAGCCATTATTAAACACACTAACTCCTGTGGTTTAGCCAGCCATCGAGACATCGCCGAAG
>JACPSA010000016.1:0-34014 GCA_016193545.1 Chloroflexota bacterium | reverse complement strand
ATCGCCGAAGCCTACCGGCGGGCTTTCAGTGGCGACCCGGTGTCAGCCTTCGGTGGTATCGTCGTCGCCAACCGACCGGTTAGCCTGGATATGGCCAAAGAGATGAAGTCAGTCTTCTACGAGATAGTTATCGCCCCGGAATATCAGGCAGAGGCACTCAAATTACTGCAACGCAAAAAAGACCTGCGTATCCTGGTTGCCGAGTTGCCACCGAGCTACGGCCAGGCGGAACCGGGCTACCTTGATTTCCGCCGGGTCAAGGGCGGATTCCTTGTCCAGACTTCCGATTCTATTCCGGAAAAGAGTGTCAGTTTAAAAACAGTCACTAAACGCCAGCCAAGCAAAGCTGAAATTGATGACCTGCTTTTTGCCTGGCGTGCCGTGAAACATATCAAGTCGAACGCCATTGTGCTGGCTAAAGACCGGACACTGGTGGGCATGGGCGCCGGGCAGCCCAGTCGCATCGTCAGTGCCCAGATAGCCGGAGAAAAGGCGGGAGAGAAAGCCAGGGGTAGCGTTCTAGCCTCGGATGCGATGTTCCCATTTCCAGATGTGGTGGAGGCAGCCGCTAATATTGGGGTAACCTCCATTATCCAGCCCGGTGGCTCAATAAGGGATGAGGACTCAATCAAGGCAGCCGATGAGCACAATATCGCCATGGTTTTTACCGGAACGAGACATTTCCGTCATTAAATCTGAAGGGAAAATTTATGGCTAATGCCGTCTTAGTAATTGACATGCTGCGGGGGTTCCTGGAAGAAGGTTACCCGCTGTACTGCGGGGAAAAATCACGCCGTATAATTCCCAATATCCAGAAGTTGCTGGAACGGGAACTGGCCCGAGGCTCCAAAGTATTCTTCATCTGCGACCACCATGACCCTGATGACCTTGAGTTCAAGATGTTCCCCCCGCACTGCATCGAGGGAACTATCCAGGCCGAGGTTATTCCTGAATTAGCTGGCTATAAGGGCGAGATAATTGCTAAGAAACGTTACAGTGGCTTCTTCGGCACGCCACTTGAGCAAAAACTGAAGAAATTAAAGCCAGCTAAGTTGATTATTTGCGGCGTCCTGACTGATATTTGCGTAATGCACACCACGGCGGATGCCCGCAACCGCGATTACCAGGTAGAAGTACCGGTGGACGGCGTGTACTCACCAGATGAAGCCGCCCACCGCTTCGCTCTGCAACATATCGAGAGGGTACTGGGGGCAAAATTAATCACTATTGGAGGTAACCAGTGAAGATTCCTGAATTCGAACCCACCGAGGCGGTACTCTCCGGAGAAACCGCCGATATTTACTTTGCCCATACCATCGAGGTATTACGCCATGAAAAGCTTAATCCAGTGGCCACTATGGAGGTATTCGGTAGCCAGCCCGGGATACTCTGCGGCATGGCCGAGGTCAAGGCTTTACTGAAACGGGTTCTGCCCGAGAACAAGCGCGAGGTCTGGGCACTGGACGAAGGTGAAACAATGGAAGAGCGGGAAGTAGTGCTGCGCATTACCGCTCCCTACCAGAGCTACGGACTGTATGAGACGGCTATCGACGGATACCTCAGCCACGAAAGTGGCTGGGCGACCGCCGCCCGGGAGTGCGTCAACGCAGCCCGGGGGATACCGGTTATCAGCTTCGGTGCCCGCCATGTTCACCCTTCAGTAGCTGGAATAATGGACTATGCCGCCATGGTTGGCGGCTGTATTGGCTGCTCCAGCATCGTCGGGGCTAAACTGGCCGGTATCCAACCATCGGGGACAATGCCCCATGCCCTGATAATAATTATGGGGGACACGGTTAAGGCTACTCTGGCTTTTGATAAGTATATGCCGCCGGAAGTACGCCGCGTTTCCCTGGTTGATACCTTCAAAGATGAGGTCGAGGAAAGCATCAGGGTAGCTCAAGCAATGGGACAAAGACTGAATAGCGTGCGGCTGGATACTCCCTGGGAAAGAGGTCGCGTTACCCCTGACCTGGTCAAAGAGGTAAGGGCCGGGCTGGACCTAGCCGGCTTCAAGCATGTCAGGATATTTGTCAGTGGCGGTGTAACTCCCGAGCGCATCAACCACTTCATCGAAAGAGGAGCACCGGTCGATGGTTTTGGCGTCGGTAGCCATATCACCGGTGCTAAGCCGATTGACTTTACCGCCGACCTGCATGAGGTCGAGAGCAAACCAATCGCTAAGAGAGGCAGAATCCCGGGTATTACCTCCAACCCCAGGCTCAAACGCATCATGTAGCGAGATTATTTTGCGCCAGCTAACAGCCAAACATCTACAGATATGTTAGTTACCCATTTTGCTTTCCATGAATTTCTTCATCGGGCACTTTCCGCTGACGGTCATATAAAGTCCACAGATAATAAAACCGAGAGCCACAATGAACAAGACGATAGCTAAAATGAGACCAAACAGGTTGAGACCCGGGCTATTTTGCGTTCCTGCGGTCACCAGCACAAAATAGCCAATGGTGGTAAATATACTGGCTGGAATAAAAGAACAAAGCAGACACATAGCACACCTCCCACAAATTTTGACCATAGTAGTATCACGCTCTCGGGGTTTTGTCAACGCTTCATGATTTCGGTTCTACTTATTCCCGGTTGTTTTTAACCTCACCCCTTCGGTCCCCCTCTCCTTTTAAGGGAAGGGGGTCAGAGGAACAGGTTGTAATGACCTCAACTTTAGTGCCTTGCTTAAAGTTGCCTTTTATACCATAATGTTGTTATTGTTCGGAAGAGGAAATATGAAGAACTTGAGTATTGGCAAGCTCAGAGGTCTGCAGCAGATTGCTAATAATGATGGCATTCTTACCATGTGTGCGATGGACCACCGTGGGTCGTTACGCGGGATGATTAATGCCAGGAACCCGGAAAAGGTCGGTTATGCCCAGATGGTTGAGCGTAAGCTGGAACTATGCTCCTGTCTGGCGGAGCACGCCAGTGCTGTCTTGCTCGACCCGATATTTGGTGCCGCTCAATGCATCAGTCAAGGTGTCTTACCCAAGAGTACCGGACTACTGGTTAGTATCGAAGCCTCCGGTTATGAGGGTGGAGACGAGCAACGTTTGACCACGCTGCTTGATGATTGGGGTGTCGAGAAGATTAAGCGAATGGGTGCTGCGGCGGTGAAAATTCTGCTTTACTATCGTCCGGATTTGAAGCAGTTGGCTAGAAAACAACTGGATACGGTGAATAAGGTAGCCTGGGACTGTATCAAATATGACCTGCCTTTTCTGGTCGAGCCAAAAAGCTATCTGGTGGGCAATGAAATTAACCATCCGGAGGAGCTTGCTGAGCGGCTGGGGAAGCTGGTGATTGATACCGCCCGTGATGTCACCGGTTTGCCGGTAGATGTGCTCAAGGCTGAGTTCCCGGCTGATATGCACTATAAAAAGGATAAGGCGGAACTGATTGAACTCTGCCGTCAGCTGGACAGGACATCGCCGGTTCCCTGGGTTCTCCTCAGTGGTGGCGTGGATTTTGAGACGTTTTGTCAGCAAGTGGAATTTGCTTGCCGGGCCGGGGCATCGGGTTTCCTGGGAGGTCGTGCCGTCTGGCAGGAAGTAATGCGGATTGGTGATGCCCGGGAAAGGGTCCGCTACCTATCGACCGTTGGGGTTGACAGGCTGAAAAGGCTAAACGAGATAGCTGGCAAATATGCAACACCCTGGTACAAAAAGCTCGGGGTTGCCGCTCAGAAGCTAACTGATGTGTCCCAGGATTGGTACGCAAACTATTAACAGCGGAGAAATACGTGATTCGGCTATTACCGTTCACCCGGTTACTCGGTTGTATTTAAGATTAAATACCGGGCTTGACATTCCAGTAATGGCATGGTCTACAATGATATAAATGGAGGTGAAGAAGTATGGAACGTATAGTGTCATTATGTGGTGCTGGCAGTAAATGCTGTCCGGCCGTAGAGGTCAGTCAGGACGGAGTTGTCATCGGCGAGGGGCAGAATCTGGTCAGGCTCACTCCGGAGCAGTGGGACATTATTGTTGCCAAGGTCAAGTCCGGGGAGCTGGCTACCTTTGAAGAAATGGCTACGGATTACGGGTGTGACTGCGGTTGTTGCGAATAAGCCGGCCTGGATGGTCGGACTGGCTAATCAATTGCCAAGCTGTCAATGAGTCCACGCTAATCATTGGCGTGTCCGTTATCAGCGTGCTCCGCTCTTCACTTTTAGCACCTGTGCGGTTGTTTCTGACGTATCAGCAGCTTTTATTCTCCCTTTTTACTTGGGCAGTAGTACCGATAAGTCAGGGGTCACCGGGCAAGGAGTAGAGTCAATCGTCCGGATAGAGCCGTGTTCCAGAAATACCCGCCGGTCAGCCAGCTTGCCGATATCCGGGTCATGAGTAACGACGATTATGGTATGGCCATCCCTGTGCATCGCCTGGAACAGCTCCATTACCAGCTCCTCGTTCCTTTGGTCCAGATTGCCGGTGGGTTCGTCAGCCAGAATCAGCTTTGGCTGATTGATGAGGGCACGAGCGATACATACCCGCTGCTGTTCACCTCCGGAAAGCTGGGATGGCATGTGATGTAACCGGTCACCCAGTCCGACGCGCTCTAGAGCCTGTCTGGCTTCCTCTTCATCAGCCATACTATGGAAATACTGCGCCAGCATTACATTCTCCAGCGCATCCAGATAAGGGATAAGGTGGAACTGCTGGAAAACGAGTCCTACCGTCTCCTTGCGGAAGCGTGTCAGCTCGGTACTGTTAAGTTTATTGATATCCGCACCATCGACGATGGCAAGCCCGCTTGAGGGTCTATCCAGGCAACTGATGATGTTAAGTAGAGTAGTTTTTCCGGAGCCTGATGGCCCCATGACGCTGAGCCATTCTCCCCTCTCTATCGAAAGGTTAATATTGTCAAGGGCGCGGACCCTGCCATTATAGTCTTTGCTGACGTCCTTTATCTCCACCAGAATATCATTGTTCATGGTCTATTCACCTCTTAAAGTAATTACTGGCTCTACCGTGAGAGCGGTACGGACCGGACCCAGGGAGGCTACTGTCGCCACCGCCAGAGCCACCGCCACAGTTATCGGGATAACCACCACCTGGGGGGATAGATAGGAATTAAAAACGCTCTTGGCTATTGCTTGAGCCATCCCCAGTCCCAAAATGTTCCCCAGCAGTCCTCCGGCCAGTCCGATAGCCCAGGCTTCGGCCAGGAAAATTAGCGCTATCCGGCTATTTCTTGCTCCCAGTGCTTTCATCAAGCCAATCTCCTTTATTCTCTCCAGCACGCTGGTAGTTAGCGTGCTAAAAACAGCTACGCCTGACGCGAGCAGTGTTAATGCTGTAATCAGCGCCATTAGCAACTCAACCTTGAAGAGTACTCTTGCCTCGGCTTCGGCTATCTGGCTGATGACTTTAGCTTTGACAGAGAGGAGCTTTTCAAGTTCAGTGGCTATTGCCGGTAAAGGTCGCTTCTCGGTGGATGCCCTTATCTGCACCAGGTCTACCTGCCCGTCTCTGCCCGAAAGAAGCTGGGCAATTTTGAGATTGATGAATATCTGATTATCCTCGGAACCTCCGACATCAGCGATGCCGGTAACCGAGAAGTCCCGGGAAGCCCCGCCGAAATCCAGCCGAAATCGGTCGCCGGGATGGAGGTTAAATCGTTGGGCGACCTTGCGGCCAATGATACTGCCTTTCTCATCCTGGCTGTCATTGACCCAATCTCCTTCAATCTTCCAGTAAGGGGACAACTCTCTGAGCTGGTCAAAAATGGTGCCGGCCAGTACCACCTTTTGCTCTTGATAACTGGCAATAGTATATAGATATGGAGCGTAGCTCCTCACTTCAGCTATCTGGTCAGCCTCAAGAAGCCTGATACTTTCTTCGGTTATGTACCCATCGGACACGATATTCCCAAAGGTTAGACCGCCGGCTCCGGCTGGCAGTGACATTGTTTCCGGCAGGAGAATCATGTTGGCGCCATAAGCTTCAAGTTCCCGGCTCGCCTGGGTCTTCATCCCTAGCGACAGGGTAACCAGGCTGGCAATCAGGCTTGCCGCCAGTAATACCGCGGTGGCGGCTACCAGCAGGTGTCTTTTCCTGGTTAGCAGCGATTTGATAATTATCCGTCTTAACATTCTGTTTTAAACTCCACGCAAGAGAATCACCGGTTCTGTCTTTATTGCTTGCCGTACCGGCGCAAAACTTCCGGCAAGGGCAATGGTGATGGCCAGCAGCAGGGTCACCGGCAAGATAATACCGCTAAACGAAAAGGGCATACCGAATACTTCTCGGCCGATAAGCTGGGCCAGCCCTAGTCCAGTGAGATAGCCGGTTACCCCTCCTCCCAGTCCGATAAGCGCCGCTTCGAGAAAGAATATTGTTGCCACCTGGGAGTCATGAGCACCAATTGCTTTCATCAGAGCAATCTCCCGGCGTCGGCGCATGACCATGGCATTCATGGCGGCCATGACACCGAGGGCCGAAGCAACGAGCGCTACTGCAGTAATGAGCAGCAACAAAAGTTCCGTTTTGCCCAGGAACGAGCTTTCGGCCTCAGATACCTGACGGATAGCACTGGCGACAGCTCCGGGAATAGCCTCTTCAATTTGAAAGGCGATGGATTCCACCAGTGGGGTGCAGTACCAGAGTTCGTACTCTTCAGGCGTCATCTGGTCGGGGCTTTTGAGTCGGATGCTGGGAGCAATCTTACTCTCCGGGGTAACCAGAGCGCTGACCAGCACTTTGTCTACTCCGTAAGGAATGCCCAACAGATGCTGTACCACTGGCAGGTTTACGAAGACCTGATTGTCCTCAAAGCTACCTGTAGTGACAATCCCGGCCGTTTTTAGCCCGATTGATTTACCTTCATATGTCAGGACCAGACGGTCCCCGAGAGCTATGCCTGACTTTCTGGCTATTTCAGCGCCGACTATCGCACTATCAAGGTCACCTTCCGAGACCCAGTCACCCTGAAGCTGCCACCATGGCGATATCTGCTTTATGCCCGTAGCGAAAGTTGGTTCCTCTTTGCCAGCCTCCACTGCCTTGCTAGCAAACTGCCTGGCAGCTAGCTGGGGTATGGAAAGGGTCTTCTCAAACCAGGTGCCGGTAAGCACTACCGGGTCGTCACCTACCCTTCCCAGAACGCTCAGGAAGGGAGCAAATCCGGTGATGTTGTACTTCCAGAAAATGGTCTTTATCTTCGGCAGTTCTTTCTCGTCGAAGAACACACGGGTGCTCGGAGGGGTATAGCTGATACCCCCCACTTCCAGTTCCAGGCCGGTTGAGGCGGGGCGCACCAGTATGTTAGCTCCGTAAGAGCGGAGCTCCTGGGACATCTTGCCGGTGATATCGCCGTAGACGGTCAGCAGCGATGATGCCAGCGCAGCCCCCAGCAATACCGCTAGAAATACCAGGGCTACCAGCTTCTTACGGCGCCAGAATGTTTCCTTGATGATACGTAGTAGCATCTTAGTCTGTCACACTCCGTCCAGCACTATTCAAAATTTGGTTTTGCCTGGGTCAGTTCCTCAACTGTAACCACTATAGTATCGTTCTCCAAGCTGGCAGTTAGCGGCAGTGGATTGCAGCCTCCGCCCTGACCTATCGTATCCATGGCGATAGGAGCGTTGCAGTTCTTGCAGATGGACATCTCTCCCTCCTGCCCATATCCCTTTGCTCCGCATATCTGGCAGGCATCGAGAGCTGTTGAGACGGAGCCATCGGCGTAACGTACCACCAGGAACCGTACGTCAACGCCATCGGCATTAAAGACGTACTTGGCCAGTTTGCCTTCAACCAGCCCGGCGATGGGGACTTCTGCGGCGCCATTAACAGCGGTTACCGGGATAGGTTCGGGGTCGGTCAAGCTGGTACCGGCCAGCGCTACCCCACCCATGGTGGCCACGATAAACAGGCTAGCGACCCCCAGGCTTAACCGCCAGACTTGCGCTTGTCGCCTTACCGCTAGACGTTTTCTCCTTTCCACAGCAGTTTCGCCCTCGGTTGCTGGTGTTATTTCACGGCTGCGGGCATCCCACAGGATTACCAGTAACGGTGCCAGCAGCAGCACAATCAGGATAACTGTCGAAGTGTTGTCTCTGACAAAAAAGCCGATGAACGCCATCATCCACGGCGTTAGCGGGATAAGGCCTACCTCGGCAAATTCATGGAGACCGCCCAGAATAAGTTTGACCGCCAGGACCAGCAGCACAATGCTGGTGACAGCGAAGAAGCGCGAGAGGTTTATCCTCAGACTGCCGCGGATAAAGAAGATGGCAAAGAACACCGCCAGCCCCACCCCTATGGCACCGCCGATAAAACTGAGTAAGTCAAATCTACCCAGTGTAGCACCCATCAGGAAGAGGACTGTTTCGGCTCCCTCTCTGAAAACCATAATGAAAGTGAAGCCCAGCAAGCCTAAGCCCTGGTTTCGGAGACTTTCTCCAGTGACTATTGTCCCCAGTTTCTTTTCGACATCCGTTTTAATTGACTTGGAGACGCGCCACATCCACACCACCAGGCTGGCTACCAGAATACCGGCTGTCCCCAGTAATGTTCCTTCCAGGTACTCGTTCTCCGGGTCGATATTGAGCGCCTGCAGGACAATAGCGAAAGCAAAACTGGCTATTATTGCCGCTCCCAGTCCCCAATATACCCACCGGTTCAGAGTAGCTCTGCCCGTCTTGGCCAGGTAGGTCAGGATTATGCCGACAACGAGGGCGGCTTCTACGCCCTCTCTCAATGTGATTACTAAAGACTCAAACATCTCAGACTCCTTTCCTTAAGCCCCCAGTCCTTGGTTACCTTGCCTCATTAATGCTTAATTGCTTTTGCTTCTTTTACTGTGGCAACGGGACGGAAATAGCTCCAGAGGGCTAAAAGCAGAAAGATGGAGTAGGCTACTACTTCCACCAGTGACGGGTTGCCGTTATAACCGACCAGAGCCGTCAGGAATCGCCCGAAGGTTGATTTTTCCGGCAGGATGTTGTTGATGTCCCAGACATGTTCGATTATTGGTGGTATTACCCCGGCTTCATGGAACTCGTGAATACCGTGAGCCAACAAACCGGCGGCGAAGATAATGAGTACCAGGCTGGTCACATTGAAGAAAGATCTCAGATTAAGCCGGGATGTGCCCTTATAAATACTGTAGCCGATGGCTATGGCGATGACTAAGCCCAGAATGCCTCCCACTGTGAATGAGACCGCTGATTCGGCTACCCTGGTGGCGGCAAACAGGAAGAGCACCGTTTCAATCCCTTCCCTGACTACGGCGATGAAGGCCAGCAGGGCCAGGCCCAACGACGAGCCGCTGGTCAGTACCGATTGTATCTGGGCATGTAAGTGGGCTTTGATATCGATTGCCTGCTTACGCATCCAGAATATCATCCAGGTGAGAACGCCGGTGGCAATAAACATGGCGATGCCTTCGAATATCTCTTCACCCCGGCCGCTGAGTTCCCCAGCCGTAAAGTAGATGATGACACCGGCAATCAGGCTGACTAACACCGCCGCTGAAGTCCCCAGCCAGACAGGTTTGAAGCCCTGGCGGTTATCGGTCCTGGCCAGGTAAGCCAGGATAATACCGACGATTAGGGCGGCTTCCAGCCCTTCTCTTAAAGTAATTAGAAGTGAACCTAACATTTGTTGTTACCTCCTCCTTTCATTCTCCTTTCATTGGTTGTTGTTCTTGTCTTCATCTCTCACTATGCCGACCATCCCATCTCCGTTGCTTTTAGCCGATTCAAAGCAGGTTACAGCATGGTCCGAATTCATATGAAACGAAACTCGCTCACCAACTGGATAGTCTCGAGTGTGATGCTGCAGGCTGCGAATGGTAGCTCCAGACGGCAACCGTACCCGGTAAAGATAGTGCATTCCCTGAAACACACGGTCTATGATTTCGCCCAGGCCATCAGCCGCCGGGTTGATATCGAGGTAGTCAGGGCGTATCATGGCTTTCACTGTCATACCAGAAGGCAGATGGTCATAAATGGGCAGCTTTCCAACCTCAGTAGCTACTGACCCGTTTTCAATCTTGCCGCTTAAGAAATCGGCAGTGCCGACAAACTGGGCTACGAACGGGGTAGCCGGAGTGTGGAAAATAGCCTCTGGCCTGTCGAATTGCTCCAGTTGTCCCCGGTTCATCACACCGACACGGTCGCCCATAAACAGGGCCTCTTCCTGGTCGTGGGTAACAAAAATAACAGTAGCTCTGGCGTAGGCCAGTATGTCTTTGACTTCATTTCTTATTCGGGAGCGCAAGTCGGCATCCAGATTGGAGAATGGTTCATCCAGCAGCAATACCTCCGGTGCCGGCGCCAGTGCCCGGGCAATCGCAACTCGCTGCTGTTCTCCTCCGGAAAGCTCGTGGGGCATTCGCTTCTGAAAATTCCTCATCCCTACCAGGGACAGCATCTCTTCAACCCGTGCCCTGCGGTCGGCAGAGCGGGCTAAGCCGTAGGCGATATTATCGGCGACACTAAGGTGAGGGAAGAGGGCGTAATCCTGGAAGACGATGCCCACTCGCCGCTTCTCCGGCGGGACAAATAAGCCAGGAGCGGACACAAATTTGCCGTCCACTTCGATAGTTCCGTGGTCAGGTGTTTCCAACCCGGCGATGAGGCGTAGCAATGTGGTCTTGCCACAGCCGCTGGGACCCAGTAGAGCCAGGAAGCTTCCCTCAGTCAGTTCTAAGTTAATACCGTTGACGGCCGGGGTTTGCCCGAACCTCTTACTCACGTTTTGACAGCGTACAGCAACTCGGCTCATGATATCTCCTTCGGCTGCCGGGTGACCAGCAGCGCCATGGGTATTGAGGACAGCACGATTAAAAGTAGGGCAGGTACTGCCGCCTGAGCAAAGAGGGATTCAGAAGTAGCCGACCAGACTGAGGTGGCTAGTGTTTTGAAGCCGATTGGACTTAAAAGAAGAGTTGCCGGTAGCTCTTTCATCGTGGTCAGAAAGACGAGGGCTGCTCCGGCGAGTACGCCGGGCCGTACCAAGGGCAGGGTTACCGTAATCAGAGTTTGCCGGACACTTCGTCCCAGGCTGCGGGCGGCTTCCTCAACGTGCGGACTAATCTGAAGAAGTGAAGTCCGGGTGGAGCCAACCGCCTGTGGCAAAAATAGAATTAGATAGGCAAAGAGCAATATTCCCAGGGTCTGGTAGATTGGCGTGGCGTAATTGGCACCGAAAAAGACCAGCGCCAGGGCAATGACAATTCCAGGTAAGGCAAAGCCAACATAAGTGACCCGTTCCGGTAATCGGCCGGACTTCCCGGCGTAGCGTACCGCCAGGATAGCTATGGGCAGGGCAGCGACTGCGGTAATGGCCGCAGCCAGTCCGGAAACATATGCCGAATTGAGAGCTGAACCCCATGCTAGGCGAAGCGACTCACCGGCGGACATCCCGCTAGTTGTCCAGTAGACAAGGATGGCCATGGGCATAGCTAAGGTCAGAAGTACAACAGAGACACAAAAGCCCAGTGCTGGCCAACGCCACCGCCCCAGTTGTCGCTGTGTCGGTAGATGGACAACGCCGACAGTACTACGATAGTAGCGGGCTCGGCTTTGGGTGCGAGTCTCGATTAACAGTATTGTAACCGCTAAAGCCACCAGAACCAGCGACAGGGCAGCAGCAGACATTCGGTCGATGGATGTCTGGTACTGGATGTAGATTGCCCAGGTGAAGGTCTCATAGCGCAGGAGTGATACCCCGCCGAAATCCCTGAGTGTATAGAGAGCGACCAGCAGAGAACCGGCAGCTAGGGCTGGACGCAACTGCGGTAAGGTAATACGGCGGAAGGTGTCCCAGGAACCATACCCTAGACTATGTGAAGCTTCTTCCAGACATGGGTCCAGCCCGTGGAACGCTGCCTGAAGAGCCAGTAGCAGGTACGGATAGCTGACCGCGGTGACGGTAAGCAGAGCACCGGGGAAGCCATAAATTTCGGGCAGTCGCTCCAGACCAAAGGGTTCAGCCAGCAATTGCTGGAGTATCCCGCGTGGCCCCAGAGCAGCGACAACGGTGAAGCCAGCTACGTAGCTCGGTATCACCAGTGGCAGAGCTGTCAGTACCGACCACACCCGCCGTAGAGGAAGGTCGGTTCGGGTCGTTAACCAGGCTAGCGGCAGGGATATAGCTAGTGATACTGCTGTCACTGCTATCACCAGGGCTACTGTCCGCCCAAGAATAGCCAGAGTTCGGGTACGGAACAGTAGCTCCCATATCTCCCCGCCGGCTCCCAGCGCTCGCAGCACCAGGTAAGCCTGGGGTAGTAATACCCCCAGGGCGATAAAGACGGCCGGTAGCCAGATAATGACCGGGGGCCTGGGGATGTGGGTCCCCTGGCCAGCCCGGCCAAGTCTGCCTATCAGGCTTAAAGTTTTACCTATCACCACTCCCATGCCACCACCCCTAATGTTATGGAATTATCCCTGTTTCCCGCAGTAAGGCTAGTGTGCCCTTGAGATCAACCATGTCAGCCATGCTGATTTCAGGGCTCTTAATTTCCGATAGTGGTTTTAGCAAGGAATGGGTTATAATTCCCGCTACTACCGGGTACGTGAAAGCATGAACTCCAGAAAGCGCGTAGCAGCGTCCTTGTTTTGAGAAGTTTCCAGTATGCCCGCTCCCGCCACCAGGATGACGGCACCCGGCCCGCCACCTCTCGGGTAGTAGTTCCGTGCCGGGAAGGATTCTCCTTTATCACGAAGGATGCCGTAGAGATAGTAGTGGTTCGGCATGGCCACGTCAACTTCGCCAGCGCCGACAGCATTAACTTGCGCTGTGTTATTAGGATAGACTTTCGGATTATTGGCTTGTATGCCCGTTAACCACTGGCGGGTCTTCTCTTGGCCCCACAGCACCCGCATGGCTGTGACCATCGCCTGAAAAGAGGCATTGGTTGGCGCCCAGCCGATACGCCCTTTCCATTTGGGGTCAGTGAAATCCCAGATATCGTCAGGCAAGTCGGATTCTTTTAGCTTCTGTGTATTGTAAACGACCACTCGGGCTCGTCCCGAGATGCCTACCCAGGTTCCATTGGACGAGCGGAACTGCGGTGATACTTGGTTAGAAATACTATCCGGGAGTGGCATCAGCAGTGACTCCACTGCACCCAGTCCGCCAGGGTCTTGGGCAAAGAAGACATCCGCCGGGCTGTTCTTTCCCTCTTCCAGAATGGTAGCTGCCATTTCCGAAGTGCCGGCATAGCGTACCTGAACTTTGATGCCCGTAGACTTACTGAACTCCGCAATTATTGGCTTAACCAGTGCTTCGGACCGGCCCGAATATACGGTCAATGTCTGTTTCTTCGGGGTAGTCTCAGCCGCCGGTGTGCAGGCGCCGAATATTAATGTGGCTGCCAGCATCAAACTGGCCAAACTGTAAATCCATTTGTTCCTGTGCATTTATTAAGTTACCTCCTCTTCAGTAATGATAAATTCCTTTGGTTCCTTAAGAACAGTCTTTATTCATACTGCTCTTCCAGTTATCACTGTATTAGATATAACTGGTCAAAAATGGATAGAACCGGCTCTTCACGCCGCCTTGAGTATATGGTGGGCGTCTGCGGTTCTGTTGCTCCATAGGCGCTAACTACGAACGCCAGGATTGCTAAACTGAAAATCCACATATTGGTTTCACCTCCTCCAGTCTTTAGTATTTTATTAGATACAAATGCTTCTCATTTGCAATAAGCCAGGCAAAAAATTATTTTCCGTCTTGTCTCTTTTTCCGGCACTCGGCACAGTACCCGGCGATATGTAACTCAGTCTGGGTAATATCGAAATTTTTAGCTTCAGGGACATCTCTTTTCACCAGGCGGGTTAGCGGGTACTTAAATTCAATAACCCGACCGCAGCCGAGACAGGTCAGATGGTGGTGGTCGATAGATGGTTTTATCTCATAGTGGTGGTGTTCATCATCAAAATGGTGTTCTTCGACCATACCCAGTTTCTTGAGCATCTGCAGGGTCCGGTAAACGGTGGATAGGCTGAGCCGGTGTTGCTTTTCCCGCGCCCGGCGGTAGATTTCATCAGCGTCCAGGTGCCCCTTCCCGTGGCGAATAACCTCCAGAATTAAAGCCCTCTGATTGGTAACCCTTAGCCCGGGCACATTCAACGCCTGGCGTTTCTCCTTTAATGCTTTACTTTGAATATTCATCGGTTTATTTGCTAATGCTTTTCACTTGCAATTACATTATAAAAGATTTAAATATTGTTTGTCAAGCCCTGTTACTAACTTTTTTGAAGGGGTGAGGTCAACCAACAATCTGTATTGTTTGTCTTTATCTCCAGCCATGAGCTATAATGGACAGATACCAAACGCCTTACTATGTGAGGTAGCATGGCATCCTTGGTCTATCATGCCGGCCGACTAACCGTAAGAATACTACTGTTCCTGTTCACTCGATGTCAGGTCAGGGGCAGAGAAAATATTCCCAGCCAGGGGCCATTACTGGTGGTAGCCAATCATCTTCACCTGGCTGACCCGCCGCTAATCGGGGTCAGCCTCGGTCGGAAAGTAATATTTATGGCAAAAGAGGAACTATTCCGCGGCCGATTATCCGGCTACGTTATCCGTAGCTTTGGTGCTTTTCCCGTACACCGGGGGCAGGTGGACAGACAGGCATTACGTCAGGCTGAGAAAATCCTGGCCGAAGGCTCAGCTCTGGTCATATTCCCGGAAGCAACGAGGAGCCAGAACGCACAATTGCAGCCGGCTTTCCCCGGTTCGGCACTAATCGCCCTGCGCAGCGGCGCACCCATTCTGCCGGTGGCCATTACCGGCACCGAAAAAATCAGGGGAATAAGCTGGCTGCTGCGCCGTCCGCAGATAACACTCCATATCGGCTTACCCTTTCATCTGCCTCCAGTCGATGGTAAGTCATCAAAAGAAAGGCTAACTGAACTCACCGACTTTATCATGGAACACATCGCTAAGCTTCTCCCAGTAGAATACCGGGGTCATTACATGCAGGTAGGGAAGTCTGATGGCATTAAAGATTGAAAAAGTTGCCGCAATCGGGTTTTGCTACGGGGTTAAGCGCGCTATCGATATTCTGGAAAAGATTACCCATGAACGCAGCCGGGTGGAGACATTAGGCCCGGTTGTCCACAACAAACAGGTAATGCAGAGGCTGGCTGGCATCGGTATCAGCGTAGCCAGTAGTATCGATAATATCAAAGGTAATACTGTGGCTATCGGTACTCACGGGGTAATCCCACAGATAGAAGAGGAGCTCCGGACTAAGTGTGCTGAAGTTATTAACACTACCTGTCCCTTTGTGCACCGCGCTCAGATAGCCGCTCGCCGACTAGCCAGATCTGGCTTCTGGGTCATCATCTACGGCGACGCTGACCATCCTGAAGTCAAAGGTATTCTGGGCTGGACCGGTAGTAAGGGTATAGCAACGCTAGATGATAAGTTTATAGCCACACTTGAGCCGCTGCCCCGCCGCCTGGGGATTCTATCGCAGACAACCCAGATACCGGCTCGCTTTAACCAATTTGTCAAGAATATTATTGATTTTGCTCTGACGAAAGATTCCGAGCTACGTATTATCGATACGATATGTCACGACATCAGAGAGCGCCAACAAGCCGCCCTTGAGCTGGCAAATCGGGTAGACCTAATGCTCGTTATCGGCAGTCATACCAGTGCCAATACCAACCACCTCACCGAGTTATGCGCCACGGTTTGCCCGACCTATCTGGTTGAAACTGCCGGAGAAATTCAGCCTGCCTGGCTAAAAGGTCACCACCATATCGGTATCACCAGCGGTGCTTCCACAGCCCAGGAAACGATAAACGAGGTATTGTCCAGGCTAGAATCTATGGCATCATAGCCCCATTTTTTGGGCTACTATCTCCCGATAGAAATCGCCATCGCCAAAAGTCAGCGCCGCCGCCTTGCCCTGCTTGGTGTAGAACTGTAAGTCATGGTCGATGGTACAGCCAATGGCGCCGTGAACCTGGTGCGCCAGCGTACTTACTCGACTATAAGCTTCACCCGCCCAGGCTTTGGCGATAGCCACCTCTTTAGCACAGGGAAGCCCCTCGCTCAGCATCCAGGCTGCCTGGTAGGTAGTGAACCTTGAGCCATCGACATCGGTAGCCATATTAGCACAGTAGTGCTGTATTGCCTGAAAGCTGCCGATATGGCGGTCGAACTGTTTCCTTTCCTTAGCATAAGCCACGGTCATCTCCAATACCTGCTGCATGGAGCCCACCATTTCACAGCATTTGGCTACGGCCGCCTGCTCTATCACCCTTGATATTACGCTCCACCCCCCATCCAGCCGACCCAGAATATTCTTCCCTGGCACCCGTACCCGGTCAAAAACCACCTCGCACAGCTTATCGCCGGCAATTGTTCTCAAAACTGTAGATTTGATACCTTGACTTCTGGCATCCACGATAAAAAGGGTAATCCCGTTTTCCGTAGCCGCTGCTTCATTAGTCCTGGCGACACACAACAAATAATCGGCGATGTGCGCATCAGGAACAAAGAGCTTGGTGCCACTGATGACATAGGTCTCTTTATCAGCCATCGCCTTAACATTTATTGAGGCGGCATCATAGCGGGCACTGGTTTCAGTTAAAGCCAGAGTAAAGATTGTTTCACCACTGCCAATGCGGGGTAAATACTGTTGTTTCTGCTCCTCACTACCAGCCTCGAGGATAGGCAGACCGCCAAGCACTACCGTAGAGAAGAAAGGCGACGGCAGACATGCCCGTCCCATCTCCTCGAGCAGCACTGCCAGGTCAAGAAAACTCATGCCGTTACCGCCGTACTTTTCCGGAAACGCCAGCCCCACCCAGCCTAACCTGGCCATCTCCCGCCACACTTCCGGCGAGTAGCCCTTCTCATCCGCCACCATTTCTCTGACCAGTGTTTTGGGACATTTATCAATCAGGAAATCACGTGCTATCTTCTTGAGCATTTCCTGTTCTTCAGAAAGAGTAAAATTCATTATTCTTCTCCTTCACTTATTAACCACTGATTAACTCTCCGGTAATCCCAGTCCTCTTAAAGCCACGATATTACGTAGAATCTCTGAAGTCCCAGCCTGCAGGCTATAACCCTTGGAAGCCAGGTATGAATGGGATGCCATACCGGCAACAGGCACCCATTTAGAGCCGGCTACTAACTGCCCGTAGAGTCCTAAAATCTCGATTGCCATATTAGCCAGGTGTTGCTCAAAGGCAGTACTATAAACCTTAGCCATAGCCGCTTCCCAGTTAGGGGCACGGCCTTCATCCATGACCAGGACTACCCGGTAAATCAGCAAACGCCCGACTTCAAATTCAATCTGGAGTTGCGCCAGTTTATGCCGGACTAATGTATCCTCAGCCAGAGGTCTGCCGTTCCGTTTGGTTTCACGGGCAAATTGGACAATGGCGTCGAAGAGAGGATAGTTACCCATCAGCCGCTCCAGCCCGGCACGCTCGTAGTCAAGCTGGTTGAGTATCTGGTAGAAGCCACGGTTTTTCTCCCCGACCAGATAGTTCTTAGAAACCCGTACGCCATCAAAAAAGACCTCGGCCCAGGCCTCACTGCCGGTAATATCTATCGTCGGCGTGATGGTAATCCCCGGCAAGTTGGCCCTGATAACAAATTCGCTGATACCCCGCTGTTTAGGTGCCGCCGGGTCGGTGCGGGCTACCAGATAAATATCAGTCATAAATCGGGCGCAACTGGTCCACATCTTCTGCCCATCGATGATGTAGTCATCGCCGTCGGCAGTGGCTCTGGTCTGCAGAGATGCCAGGTCAGAGCCGGCTTCCGGCTCACTCATTCCCAGTCCAACATAGGCTTCACCCCTCAGAATCCTGGGTAGTAGTTCCTGCTTTTGCTCCTCGGTACCAAAGGCGATGATGGAGCGACCTATCTGACGGTCGGCGAACCAGTGACAGGCTGCCGGCGCTCCGCAGCGCAGCATCTCTTCCGTAAGAATAAGGCGGTCGATATTGCTGCGCCCTTGCCCGCCGTATGCCTTAGGCCAGGTTAAACCAATCCAACCCCGATGGGCTACCTTTTTGGTGAACTCCGGGGAGTAACCCTGTATCCAGGCATCACAGCTTGGCTGAAAAGACCCTTGCTTAAGTTCTTCTTCCAGAAAATTGCGGACTTCCTGCCTGAACCTTTCTTGCTCCTCGGTAAACTTAAAGTCCATGTCTTTTCCCATCCTTTCTACTTATTACAAGTTACAAGCAAATTGGGAACCGTGGTAGCCAGCCATAAGATAATTTACATCCCTCTCTAATGTCAATATGGTTATCATCTACTGAGTCACCTTACCCCCTGACCCCCTCTCCTTACGAAGGAGAGGGGGTCAGGGGGATAGGTTACAAAACGAACTTTGAGTCGCTGGCTTGACATCAAGTATATCGCACCGCTTATAATAAGTTAATTTGAATTGTATCTTATCAATCAGCCTTTGCGCCATCCTCCGGGGTAGCTACCAAACACGCCAATATTTAGATTCAGCCCCGTAACCATAAACAAAACATTATTCTGTAAGTAATTATTGCTATAATCAACCGAGGGAAAGGGAGGGTTATCTTGGAATATCTGCTAAGCGAGCAGCAAAAAACAATCCAGGGCTTGGCGAGAAGGATTGCCGAGGAGAGAATACTGCCGGTACGGGCCGAACTCGATGAGAAAGAGGAGTTCCCCTGGGCGATAATGAAAGACCTCGCCGAAAGCGACCTCTTCCGCGTCTTTCTCCCTGAAGCTTATGAAGGCCTGGGCGGAGGCTGTCTGGACCTGTGCCTAGTGGTGGAAGAGATAAGCCGTGTCTGTAGTGCCGTAGCTATCAGCTATGCCGCCACTGCCCTGGGCAGCTTCGCCCTGCTGGAGTACGGAACGGAAGAGCAGAAACGGAAATACCTGCCCGATATTGCTGCCGGCAAGAAACTGGCTGCTTTTGCACTCACCGAGCCAACCGCCGGTAGTGACGCCGGCGCCATCAAAACAACAGCCAAAAAAGTGGACGGCGGTTACGTACTCAATGGCACGAAACAGTTCATCACCAATGGCGGTGAGGCTGAGTTATATACCCTGATTATCCTGACTGACCCGTCCCGGGGCGCTCGTGGCGCCAGTGCTGTTCTGGTGGAGAAGGGGACGCCGGGTTTCTTGTTCGGCAAGAAAGAAAAGAAGATGGGTATCCGCGCTTCAGCTACCAGGGAGCTGGTTTTTCAGAACTGTCTTATCCCTGAGCAGAACCTCATTGGCCGGGAGGGAATGGGATTCCTCATGGCTATGAAAGTCTTCGACCGCTCACGACCAGGCATCGCCGCCCAGGCTGTGGGACTGGCCCAGGGAGCTTTAGATACCGCCGTAGATTACGCCCGGCAACGTATCCAGTTCGGCCACCCCATTATCGCTCTGCCCGTAATCCAGGACAAGCTGGCGGATATGGCTATTCAAGTGGAAGCCGCCAGAGCGCTGACCTACGCCGTCGCCAGGACAATAGACAGCGGCGCCAAAAACTTCACCGCAGAATCATCAATGTCCAAGGTCTTTGCCTCCGACACCGCGATGAAAGTTACCACGGAAGCGGTACAGGTTATGGGCGGGGCCGGCTACATGCGCGATTACCCGATTGAAAAAATGATGAGAGACGCCAAAATCACCCAGATATATGAAGGCACCAATGAAGTTCTCAGAGGCACCATCGCTGCCGAACTGAGAAAGAGGAAGACAAAACGGGAATGAGTTCTTCGTTCTCGCCAGAGCCCGCCTGGAAAAGCACCACCATCTCTACATTCAACCGTCGGAAGGTATCGTCACAATGAACATTATTGTCTGTCTGAAGCAGGTCCCGGGCACCACCAAAGTCAGTATCGACCCCCAGACCAATACTCTGGTCAGGCAAGGGATTAAGAACATTGTTAATCCTTTTGATACTTACGCTCTGGAAGAAGGCGTCCGCATCAAGGAGAAGCATGGGGGCAAGGTTACCGCCATCAGTATGGGTCCCCCTCAAGCCGAGGAAATGCTCAGGGAAGCAATCAGCACCGGCGCTGACGAAGCTATTCTGTTGAGCGACCGCTCTTTTGCCGGCGCTGACACCCTGGCTACCTCCTACACACTGGCCAGGGCAATCAATAAAATCAAAGAGGACAACCTCGTCATCTGCGGACGGCAGACAATAGACGGCGATACCGGACAGGTGGGGCCGGAATTGGCTGAGATGCTGGGAATTCCATTTATCGCCTATGTCAGCCGGATTGAAGAGATAAATAACGGCCGGATACGCGTCCAGCGTCTGGTTGAAGACGGGCATGAAATCATTGAGTCCACCCTGCCCGCCGTGATTACGGTGGTCAAAGAGATAAATACACCCCGCTTGCCGTCCCTACGCGGGATGAGCAAAGCTAAGAGCGCCGTGATAACCACCTGGACCGCCCAGGAAATAGGCGCCGATAAAGAGATGGTCGGGCTTTCCGGCTCGGCTACCCGGGTTATCAAGATATTCTTCCCGCAAAGAGTCCGCCACGGTGAAATGCTTCAGGGCAGCCCGGAAAGCCAGGCGGCAAGCCTGATTGATAAACTACGCCAGGCTAAATTAATCTAGGAGTAACTGGAGATATGGCCATACACATCGACCTGGAAAAATGTACCGGCTGCGCTAACTGCGTACCGTCCTGCCCTTTCGGTATTATCGAAGTTATCGATGAAAAAGCCCGTATCAACGAGGGCTGCACACTCTGCGGTGCCTGCCAGGCAGTCTGCGCTTATGAGGCTATAATTATCGAAGCTATTCCGGAACCGGTAGCTTCAACCGATAACCACCGCGGCATCTGGGTATTCGCCGAGCAACGGGACGGTAAGCTAAAAAGCGTTGATTACGAGCTGTTGTCCAAAGGCAAGGAGCTGGCCGATATCCTGAAAACGGAGTTATGCGCTATCTGCTTCGGCCATAATATCAGTGAAATCGAACAACTGATTGCCTACGGCGCCGATAAGGTCTACCTGATTGACGACCCGGCGCTGGCCAACCACCAGGAAGATTTATACACCGGGGAACTGGTCAGACTGATTCAACAGCACAAGCCGGAAGCGGTCATCGCCGGCGCCACTTCACTGGGGCGTTCCTTTATCCCCAGGGTGGCAGCCATCCTGAAAACGGGATTAACCGCCGACTGCACCGACCTGGCTATCGATAACGAGACCCAACGGCTGCTGCAGACCCGCCCTACCTTCGGCGGCAACATCATGGCCACCATCATCTGCCAGGCAAGAAGACCGCAGATGTCCACCGTCCGCCCCCGTGTTTTTAAGAAAAAGCTGGCCGACCCGAAACCAAACGGACAGATAATCAAGGTGGACTTCGACCGCGAACATATCACATCACGGACCAAATTGCTCAACTTTGTCGATGACCTCACCGAAACAGTCAAGCTTGAAGACGCTGATGTTATTGTCTCCGGGGGCAGAGGGTTGGGCAAGGCAGAAAATTTCCAGCTGCTCCAGGAACTGGCTACGGCCATCGGAGCGGCACTGGGCTCATCCCGCGCGCCGGTGGATGATGGCTGGATTCCCTATTCCCACCAGGTCGGCCAGACGGGCAAGACCGTTTGTCCCAAGCTCTATATTGCCTGCGGCATTTCCGGTGCCGTGCAGCACCTGGCCGGTATGCAGACATCAGATTGTATCGTGGCCATTAACACTGACCCCGATGCCCCTATCTTCGAAGTCGCCACCTACGGCATCGTCGGTGACCTGTTCAAGGTAGTGCCGATGCTGATTGAAAAGCTAAAGGTCGACTAAATTGGTAACCTACCCCCCTTTGCCATTTGGGCAATTTGGGTGTAAAATATCTGGTAAAGGATAGCCAGACAAGGAGGGAGCAACAATGAAGATAGGAACCATGCAGCACAGGTTGGCTTACATCGCGGCGGCACTGGCGGCACTCAGCGTAATTCTGGCGGTAATCTCCCGACTGGCCGGGGCAAACATAGTCGTCACCCCGACCTCATACATCAACTTTGCCACTGTGGCCATCCTGTTCGCCATCTACTTCCTGATTGAGGGGGCGGCATCCAAGTAAAGCTACAGAGCACTCCTTACTCCCCGCTTTACGACTCATACTATTGGAGGCCTTGTTCCTGACTGGCTTTACCGGCAGATTCAGCCCGGTAGAGGTTTTGATGCACCATTCACTGAGATTCTACAGCCAGCACCGCCAGTTCGCCATCAGGTTTTACATCTTCTGGGCGAGGTGGACCCGGATACCACTGATTGGCCGATTGGTCCGACGGGTAGCTAACGCTTACGGGCGAAACATGGAGGGAGCCTACCTGTTGACCGCGACCGAGGTTGAGGAAATCGTGGGCATTGCGCCGAGCCTGGCGGTAGGACCGTGCGACTGCCGTACCGCATTCAGCAACTGTGATAACCCCATCAACACGGAGATAATGCTCGGACTCAGCGGGAATGTGTTTGTCGCCGAGAACCCGCAGGAATACCGTGAGATAACCAGCGATGAAGCCAGGGACATCTTGCGGGAGTGCCACCGGAGAGGACTCATCCATACCATCGTCAAATGCCGGCAGGACTTCTACGCCATCTGTAACTGCTGCGCCTGCTGCTGCGTTCCCCTGCGCCTGAGTAAGCAATACGGCATCGGTGACGCTCTCAACAGAAACGATGACATCGTCGCGGAGTTTAGAAATCACCTGATTTCCCATACAGGCTAAATAAATCTCAAGGCGGTGGAGGGCGATGGCCCCACAATTCTTCGGCCGGGAGATAGAGGTTACCGTCAGCGGAGAGATTAAAACCCCCGCTTCCTTCCGCCTTGACGACCGGAAGTTCATTATCACCGATATCCTCGAAGCCTGGCACGACTACGGCTTCGGCCGTCCTTTGCTGCGCCGCCGGCACTGGTGGCAGCGTCACCACCGCAACTACTACCGGGTGAAGACCACCGGTGGTGATATTTTCGAAATTTACTATGACCGCGGCACCAGCCTGGAGCACCCCGAGTACAAAAAGTGGTATCTCTACCGCCAGCTATAACTTATTGGTAACCCTTCAGGCTTGAGCCCTCTAGGGCGAAGCCTCACCCCCTCAGTCCCCCTCTCCTTAGCAAAGGAGAGGGGGAAGTTTATTTTATTAAGAGGGGCTGACGCCCCTCTTAAACACCCCTGTTCAAATCCCTCTCGCTCTCCCCTTCGGCAGGCTCAGGGCAAGCTCTTTGAGAAAGGGAGAAGGGGCGACTCCCCCTTTGACAAAGGGGGACTAAGGGGGATTTTCGGTCTCCTCTCCTTCCCCTTGCTAAGGGGACAAAGGGGATGGGATTAGTAGCTAACAAAATAGAAAAGCTATCTGTTGTGATGTGATAAAATATTTCAAAAGGATGCAGATAAATGAGTTCACATACTATTATTTATCTAGACCAGAATTATTTAAGCAATATGGTTAAAGCTCGTGCTGGCTCTATTGCAGATGCATACGAAACTAAATTCTGGCTTTCACTATTTGATGACTTGAAAAAGGCCGTGTTGGCTGACAAAATTGCATGTCCCGAATCAGAATTTCATTTGACAGAGACCAAATATGACAAAAGGCTCGAAGAACCAATAATAGAGATAATCAATATTCTTTCTGGAGGCTTACAACTACTCCCATGGAGAAGCATTCTAGAATCACAAATTGAAGACGCTGCAAGACAGTTTTTAGGTATGCTACCAGAGAAAAGAGAGAGTTGGGCTATAGCATTCGTATCAAACCCAAAAAACATACAGGATATAAAGAATACTAGGATAATAAATTATGTTCATCCTACTTTAACAAACGATGATATTGAATATGATCGTCAACTGAAACTAGGTTTTAATGAAGAAGCACAAAAAATGCTGGAAGATTATAGTAGTAAACCTCTTGAATGGCCAAAGTTATTGCAAGAAAGTAAGATGAGTTTAATAGACGGCTTTGTGGGTCAGTTTGCCGAGCAGTCTTATAAGGAAAAAATAAAAGGCGATTACCCGTTAGAGGATAAGCTAATTGCTATACGTAATTATAAGCAATTTATGGATTTCTGGGATCGCATACACCAAATTGGAATAAACCCAAAAGATTATGATATGGTAAACAGCTTTGTTAGGTCAAAGGAACTCCTAGACAGTCCTTTTATTGATATAAACGCTTCCATTCAGGCAGTAATAGCCGAGAGATTTATTCAAGGAAGAAAACCGAAGAAAGGTGACTTTTATGATGTACCAATCTTATCCTCTATACTTCCTTACTGCGATATTGTTACCACAGATAGATTTATGAAAGAGGTTTTGATTAACAAGCTCCACTTCGACAAAAAATACAAAACTCGCATCTTTTCAGCCACCGAATCAGATAGACTAGATTTTCAGGAACTAATAAGGCAATTGATTAACTAACCCCTCCCTCGCCTTTTTCTGTAATTCATATAGTTTGGTCAGGGCTTAAGAGAAAATCAGGATTACCTGGCTCTTGCGAGCCTCTTTGACTTTGACGGAGCTTTGGGCTTAAACTCCAAATCCAGGGCCAAGGCATCTGCTACTTTGAAGAGCGTGGCAACAGTGGTATTAAGCCCGCCGCCTTCCAGCCTCGATATAGCCGGCTGCTGCATACCAATCCGCCTGGCAAGCTGAGTCTGGCTCAGACGCAGTTCGTTCCTACGGCGTATCAAAGCCCGAATCATATCATATTTGGGTTTCAGAGCTTCATATTCTCTCCGAAACTCGGGACTCTTCATCTGCTCGTCGAAAAATTCTTCGTAGTTTATCTTTTCCATCGTCACTCCCTCGGCATTTATTGTCTTATGATTATAACATATCTGTTATATAGCACGAATCCTAACCTGTGGTTGCCATTAACTCACAACCATACCGACGAAAGTCGGTATCCAGAATACGTAAACCAAGAGTAGAAACTAGGTTTTCTGGATTCCGTGTCAAGCACGGAATGGTAAATCATTTGGGGACAACCACTACCCCACCTCCCTCGCCTTCTTCTGTAATTCATATAGTTTGGTCAGGGCTTCTAATGGCGTCAGGGAGTTGATGTCCAGCTTCTCCAGTTCCGCTAGTAGCGGTGGCTTCTGCCCGAAGAGTGGCAGTTGCGGCACTGGTTTACCCTGAGTCCTTCTGGTGCTGGAAGGACCGAAGGGCTCCTTCTTACCGGGCTTTCTGGCTGCACCCTTCGTTCGGCTATCCCCTTCCAGTTCCTCAAGAACCTCGTGGGCACGGTGCACCACCGATTTCGGCAGTCCGGCTAGCTGCGCCACATGGATGCCGTAGCTCTTGTCCACCCCGCCGGGCACAATCTTGCGCAGGAAGATAACCCTGCCCCCCTCCTCGGTTACCGCCACATTAAAGTTCTTGACCCGAGGCAGAAAACCGGCTAGCTCCACCAGTTCATGATAGTGGGTGGCAAAGAGCGTCTTGGCCCCCAGCCCTTTATAGTTATGGATATACTCCGCAACGGCCCGGGCAATGGCCAGTCCGTCATAGGTGCTGGTGCCCCGCCCGATTTCATCGAGGATAATCAGCGAGCGCGATGTGGCATTATTCAGAATATTGGCGGTCTCCACCATCTCCATCATAAAGGTCGATTGCCCGGCCGCCAGGTCCTCCCGGGCGCCGATTCGGGTGAAGATACGGTCGACGATGCCAATGGTGGCTGAGGCTGACGGCACGAAGCTGCCCATCTGCGCCATGAGCACAATCAGCGCCACCTGCTTGAGGTAGGTCGACTTGCCGGCCATATTAGGCCCGGTCAGAATAATCAACTGGGCATCACCGTTGGACAGAGAGGTATCATTGGGCACAAAACTGCTGTCGGTCAGGCTGGTCTCGACTACCGGGTGGCGACCCCCACTGATAACTATTTCGTCACCTTCAGCAAGGGTCGGGCGGACATAGCTATGACGCACGGCGACCTCAGCCAGAGCGCAAAAGACATCGATATTAGCCAGAGCATTGGCTACAGTCAGGATACGCTCGCTGTCGGCAGCCACCTGCTGGCACACCCGCTGAAATAGATTGGTCTCCAGCTCGCCAATCCGCTCGCGAGCATTCAGAATCAGCGATTCATACTCTTTTAGCTCCGGGGTAAAGAAACGCTCACCCCCGACCAGCGTCTGCTTACGGATATAGTTCTCCGGCACCTGGGCCAGGTTGGGCTTGGAGACCTCGATATAGTAGCCAAAGACCTTATTGTAGCCTACCTTAAGCGATTTGATGCCGGTCTTGGACTGCTCCTGGCGCTCCAGATTGGCCAGGTACTGCCGGGCGTTCTGTGACGCCAGCCGCAGGCTGTCCAGCTCCTCCGAGAAACCGGGCCTGATGACATTGCCTTCACCCAGACTGGAGGACGGCTCATCAGCTATCGACTGGCTAATCAAATCAACCACCTCCGGGCGCGGTTTAAGTCCATCTTTCAGCCAGCTTATCGGGTCACTGCTGCTGCCCGCCTCAATAACCTCGGTTAGACCGGGTATCACCTCCAGGCTATGTCGCAGAGCGACCATCTCACGGGGAGTAACGATATTGCTCCTCACCCGGTTAATCAGTCGCTCCAGGTCAGCCGTCTTATCCAGTAAAGAGGCTGTCTGGTTACGGGCCAGCGTATTGCTCTGAAACCAGCCAATGGCCTCCTGTCTCTTTAATAGTTCCTTTATGTCAAGAAGAGGTTGCCCCAGCCACTTCTTCAGCAGTCTGCCCCCCATGGCCGTCTTGGTCAGGTCGATAATCGAGAGTAATGAGCCGGCGATGTTCCCCGAGCGGTTACTGCGGAAAAGTTCCAGGTTAGTCTGCGTCTGGCTGTCCAGCGCCATAAATGAATCGGTAGCGTAAGTTGCCAGCCGGGTTAGCTGCTCCAGAGACACCGGCTGCGTCTCTTTAATATACTGGATAATGGCGCCGGCGGCTCTTATCGCCAGAGGCAACCGGGCACAGCCGTAGCCGTCAAGGGTAGCCACACCGAAATGGTCGAGCAGCGCCTGGCGGGCTATCTCCAGCTCGAACCGGTAATCGTCAAGACGGGTTACCGGAGCATCTAATGACAGAGTCGATAGTTCGGCACTGTTAGCGGCGATTACCTCCGAAGGTCGGAGCCGTTCCAGTTCCG
Organism: Chloroflexota bacterium; assembly: GCA_016193545.1. GTDB lineage: Bacteria > Chloroflexota > Dehalococcoidia > Dehalococcoidales > UBA2162 > JACPSA01. Next base: position 6,907 of record JACPSA010000016.1, on the reverse strand, counting down.
GCAGCACCCTCGGCAGTGGTAGCTGGGTGGTAGCAAATTCACTGGTGGTGATATCCACATAGGCAATGCCAACCTCATCATCACCCAGAACCAGACCGGTCAAATAGTTATTGGACTTGCTGTCCAGCAGCCCAGGCTCAACGACGGTACCCGGCGTTACCACACGGATAACTTCACGCTCAACGATGCCCCTGGTCTCACCGGGCTGGGTCAACTGCTCGCAGATAGCCACCTTGTAACCGCGGTTGACCAATCTGGCCAAATAGTTATCCAGGGCGTGGTAAGGGATACCGGCCATCGGCACCCGGTAGCCCTTGCCCATCCCCCGAGAGGTCAGGACAATCTCCAGCTCTTTAGAGACAACCTTGGCGTCCTCATCGAAGGTCTCGTAGAAATCTCCCAGGCGAAAGAGGACGATTGCCTGGGGATACCTCCGTTTAATCCGGAGGTATTGCTGGCGGATAGGAGTTGAAGCCTCTTTCATGATGAAACTATTCTACTAGAGTTCCCAGCGAAAAGGAAAGGTTTAAAGTAACTCTTGGGCATAGGGTGAGGTCAACAAATAATCTCTTCTGAGCGGAAACATTATTGGAGGTTGCATTATATACTATTTGGTGGTAAATTATTATTTGGTATCTGAATTTTATTCTGGGGTTTGATTTTGCAAGAGCAATTATTACAGGTTCTAGCTCCTTACCGTGGGCAGAGGGGCGCTTTAATCCCTGTTCTACAGAAAGCACAAGAGACATTAGGCTATCTTTCTGAGGCAACAATCTCAGAGATAGCCGATTTTTTGAGCATATCCAGGAATGAGATTTATGGTGTAGCTAGCTTTTATGCCCAGTTCCGCTTTGAACGGCAGGGCAAACATACGGTGAGGGTTTGCCAGGGTACTGCCTGCCATGTACGGGGTGGACGCCGTATTATGGAAAGAGCGATGCAAGAGCTTGGCATCCGACCCGGGGAAACCAGACCGGATTACAAGTTTAGCCTGGAGAAAGTGGCCTGTTTCGGGTCGTGTGCTTTAGCTCCGGTAATGGTCATGGATAAGACGGTCTATGGCAGGATGACCACGGTTAAGGTAAAACAACTATTAACTGAGTATGAAGAGGCGTAACGATGACCTTTGATAAAATTCAAAACCAGGCTATAGCAGAATGGGGGGCTTTGCAGAGTAGTGACAAGCCCCGTATTCTTGTTGGCACGGCGACATGTGGCCGGGCGGCCGGGGCTATGTCTGTCCTGGAAGCGATTAACAAGGAGTTATCCCGGCTAAAAATCGATGCCATCGTGATCCAGGTCGGCTGTATCGGGCTTTGTTATGCCGAACCGATAGTCGATATCGCTAAGCCAAATCGCCCCCGAATCTGCTACAGTGGCGTTACTCCGGGAATCGCTACCAAGCTAATCGAGGATTATCTTGTCCATGATAATCCTCGCCCGGACCTGGCGCTGGGTACCATCGGTGAAGGTAGCGTTGATGGTATCCCCAAACTCTTTGAGTTGCCAGTGTTCAAGCCCCAGGTGCGTATTTCATTACGAAATTGCGGGAACATCGACCCCACTGATATAAAACAGTATATTGCCAACGGCGGTTACTCCGGCTTTGTCAGGGCACTGGGAATGACCCCTGAAGGTGTTGTTGCCGAAGTGAAGAAGTCCGGGTTACGGGGACGGGGTGGGGCTGGTTTCTCCACCGGTCAGAAATGGGAGTTCTGTCAGAAGGCAGCCGGCAAAGAAAAATACCTGATTTGTAATGCCGATGAAGGCGACCCGGGAGCTTTTATGAACCGGTCACAGCTGGAAGGCGACCCCCACGCAGTGTTGGAGGGCATGCTGATTGGCGCTTACGCCATCGGAACCACTAAAGGCTACATTTACTGTCGGGCTGAATACCCGCTGGCGATAGACCGGTTACAGACGGCTCTGAAGCAGATGAGAGAATGTGGCTTGCTGGGGGATAAGATACTCGGCTCAGACTTTAGTTTTGACATCGAGATTAAGGAAGGCGCCGGCGCCTTTGTTTGCGGAGAAGAAACTGCCTTGATGGCATCCATCGAGGGTAAGAGAGGAATGCCTCGGCCACGTCCTCCTTTCCCGGCAACATCCGGACTGTGGGGCAAACCAACCAATATCAATAATGTGGGAACATGGGCTGATGTCGCCGCCATCCTTCAAAAAGGGGCCGAGTGGTATTCCAAGTACGGCACCGAGAAAAGTAAAGGCACCAAGACCTTTTCCCTGGCCGGCAAGGTCACGCGCACCGGCTTGGTCGAAGTGCCTCTGGGTACACCGCTGGGCGATATTATTTATGAGATTGGCGGGGGTATTGTTGGCAATAAGCAACTTAAGGCAGTGCTCACCGGGGGACCATCGGGTGGCTGTCTGCCGGCGAGTTTAATCACTTTACCCGTAGATTATGAGAACTTAGCCCAGGCTGGTTCCATAATGGGTTCGGGAGGTATGCTCGTCGCTGATGAAGATACCTGTATGGTTGATATGGCCCGCTTCTTTCTGTCTTTCGTTCAGGATGAGTCCTGTGGCAAGTGTGTCCCCTGCCGTGTCGGCACCCGGCAGATGCTCAATATGGTAGAGCGTATTACCCAGGGCGAGGGGCAACCCGGTGATATTGAACGTCTCGAAAAATTAGCCCGCCTGGTCGGGTCCACTTCTTTATGCGGCCTGGGCCAGACGGCGCCTAATCCGATTCTGACGACGCTGCGGTACTTCCGGGAGGAATACGAGGAACATATCAACAAACACCACTGCCGAGCCGGGGTCTGTAAAAAACTGGTCAAGTCCCCCTGCCAGAATGCCTGTCCGGCTGAGATAAATGTACCTCGCTACATTCGGGCAATCGGTCGGGGTGAATTCGGCGAGGCGGTGGCGGTGATTCGCGAGAAAATCCCATTTCCGGCAGTATGCGGCTATGTTTGCGTCCATTTTTGCGAGGCGAAGTGCCGCCGCGGCCAGTTGGAGCAGCCGATAGCCATCAAAGAGCTGAAGCGGTTTGCCGCTGACCATGATAATGACCAGTGGAAACAATATTACCGGCAAGCTCCAGCGACTGGCAAGAAAGTAGCCGTTATTGGTTCCGGGCCGGCCGGACTAACCGCCGCTTACTATCTGGCGACGCTGGGGCACGGTGTGACCGTATATGAAGCCCTGCCTGCGGCCGGTGGCATGATGCGGGTAGGCATACCGACCTACCGTCTGCCGGCGGAAGTCCTGGATAAGGAAATAAAAGAGATTGAGAATATCGGCGTGGAGATAAAAACCAGCAGCCGAGTGGATTCCCTGGATGAGTTACTGGCGCAGGGCTACCAGGCGGTTTTTGTCAGTGTGGGTGCTCACAAGGGCACCAGTATCGGGATAGAGGGAGAGAATACTCCCGGTGTCATGGATGGAGTCGATTTTCTCAGGGAAGTCAACCTGGGCAAGAAAATAAATGTCGGGGACAGGGTGGTGGTCATCGGTGGGGGCAACGTCGCCATAGACGCTTCACGGACAGCGCTGCGCTTAGGCGCTAAAGAGGTAACCATTATCTACCGGCGGACTCGTGCTGAGATGCCAGCCAGTGAGGAAGAAATAGAGGAGGCGCTGGAGGAAGGGGTGGAAATGGTCTATCTGGCATCACCCCTCAGAGTTAACAGAGTGGATGGCAGATTAAAAGTGGAGTTTACGCGGATGGAGCTGGGCAAGGTGGATGCCAGCGGGCGGCCGAGACCGGTGCCAATCAGCGGCAGCGAGTTCACCCGAGAGTGCACGCTGATGCTCAAAGCCACCGGCCAGGAGTCCGTGGTGCCGGGTGGTTACGGACTGGAGGTAGAAGAAAGAGGCGGACGGATTAAAGTAAATCCGGAGACGCTGGCTACCGCCAAAGAAGGGGTATTCGCCGGAGGCGATTCGGTCAGCGGGCCGGCATCAGTGATTGAGGCCATCGCTGCCGGTCGGCAAGCGGCAATAGCCATTGATAAATACCTTGGCGGTCAGGGCAATCTCGATGAGATAGTGGCACTGCCACCGGAAGAAGAGGTGACACCCATCGATATGGATGCCGTGGAAGGTGAGAAACACCGCCCGGCAATGGATATGCTATCCAGTGATGAGAGAGTTAGAAGTTATGCCCAGGTAGTGCTTGGCTTCGACCCGAGTCGTGCTATTGAGGAGACAAAGCGCTGCCTGAGGTGTGATTTAGAGGAGCACTAAAACAACAGACGATAACTCCCGGATGAAAGTCGGAGGATGCGCAGGTATATATGGCTAAGATTACCTTAACTATCGATGACAAACAGGTTGAAGCGACGACAGGGATGACCGTGCTGGAAGCCATCAAAGGGGCCGGCATCTATGTCCCGACGTTATGCTATCATCCCTACTTGCCTCCCTACGGGGGCTGCCGTCTATGTGTCGTCGAAATCGAGAAGATGCGGGGTCTGCCCCCTTCCTGCACAACGCCAGCGACCGATGGCATGGTAGTAAGGACAAAAACGCCGCAGCTTCAGGAGTTCCGGCGCGGAGTTCTGGAGCTTATCCTGACCGAGCATCCCCATACCTGTCTCATCTGTGACCGAAGAGACAAACCAAATAACCAGTGTCAGGCTTTCGACATTTGCTTGCGTAGCGTGGGTGTAACCGAACGCTGTGTAGTTTGCGCTAAAAACGGACGTTGTGAGCTACAGGAAGTCGTCGACTATATCGGCATCGATAAAGTCACCCTGCCCTACACCTACAAGAATGAAAAGATATATACTGACGACCCCTTCTTCGACCGGGATTACAACTTTTGTATTCTCTGCGGGCGGTGCGTCCGTGTCTGTCAGGAAATCAGAGGCGCCGCGGCGATAGCCTTTACCCAGCGGGGCAGCCAGACTTTAGTTGGTACCGCCTTCGGGCGGCCTTTGCTAGAATCAGGGTGCCAGTTTTGTGGGGCATGTGTCGATGTCTGCCCGACCGGAGCACTGCTGGAGCGGAGCCGGAAGTGGGACAGCCCGGTGGCAGAGCGCGAGGTAGTCACTACCTGTCCTTACTGCGGGGTTGGCTGCCAGTTAGGGCTGCAGCTTAACGGCGACAGGATAATTGAAGTTACCCCCAAGGCAGACAATGAGGTAAATCGAGGGCAGGCCTGTGTCAAAGGTCGTTTCGGTATTCAGGAGTTCGTTCATTCTCCGGAGCGCTTGACCACCCCCCTGGTTAAGCGAAACGGGAAATTTGTTGAAACCAGCTGGGATGAAGCCCTGGACCTGGTAGCTCGAAAGCTGGGTAGTTACCGGGGAGACCGGGTAGCCGTGATTTCTTCAGCCAAGAGCACTAATGAGGACAACTATGTTGCCCAGAAATTTACCCGGGTAGTACTGGGCACTAACACTATTGACCACTGTGCCCGCCTCTGCCATGCCCCCACCGTGACCGGTCTGGCCGCAGCCTTCGGTAGTGGCGCCATGACCAATTCTATCCATGATATCGGGGATGCCGCCTGTATTCTGGCGATTGGCACCAATACTGGCGCCGCCCACCCGGTAATAGCGCTGGAATTCAAGAGAGCCGTGCGCCAGGGGGGCAAGCTCATCGTGGCTAACCCGCGTGAGATTTCGCTGGTTCGCTATGCCGACCTGTGGCTGAGACAGCGGCCCGGCACCGATGTCGCCCTGCTCATGGGGATGATGCGGGTTATCGTGGACGAGGGATTATTAGACTCAGCCTTCGTCTTCGACCGCTGTGAGAACTACACTGACTTCAATGAGTCATTGCAACGCTTTGATATCGATTATGTATCGCGGATTACCGGTGTGCCCGGCGAAAAGATTGTCGAGGCGGCCCGTCTCTATGCCACCAATAAACCGGCGGCTATTGTCTACGCTATGGGTATTACCCAGCACTCCCACGCTACCGATAATGTGCTGGCTATCGCCAACCTGGCAATGCTTACCGGTAACATCGGCAAGCCATCGAGCGGGGTTAATCCTTTGCGGGGGCAGAACAATGTCCAGGGTTCCTGCGATATGGGTGCTCTACCCAATGTCTATTCCGGCTACCAGGCAGTAACCGACCCGGCTATCAAGGACAAGTTTGAGGCGGCCTGGGGAGCCAAACTCAGTCTCACTCCGGGGCTGACTCTTCCTGAAATATTTGAGGCAGCCCATAGTGGACAGATAAAAGCCGCTTATATCATCGGGGAGAACCCGGTGCTGGCCGATGCTGACGCCAACCATGTCAGGGAGTCGCTGGAAGCGCTGGAGTTCCTGGTAGTCCAGGATATCTTCCTTTCCGAGACGGCGCAACTGGCTGATGTTATCCTGCCCTCGGCAAGCTTCGCTGAGAAAGATGGCACCTTCACCAATACCGAGCGGAGGGTACAGCGAATCAGGAAGGCAATCGAGCCGATAGGCGATTCCAGGGCTGACTGGCTAATTACCTGCCAGATTGCCCGCAGGATGGAAGCGAAGGGCTTTGGTTTTGAGAATCCATCTCAGATTATGGACGAGATTGCCCGGCTTACCCCCAGCTATGGAGGTATTTCCTTCAGCCGTCTGGAGAAAGGCGGTTTGCAATGGCCCTGCCCCACCGCAGAACACCCCGGGACACCGATTTTGCACACTAAAACGTTTACCAGAGGGAAAGGCCGGTTTACACCGCTGGAGTACAAGCCGTCTATGGAGCTGCCCGATGATGAGTATCCGCTAGTTTTGACTACCGAGCGGAGCCTGTACCAATACCATACCGGTACCATGAGCCGCAAGGTGAAATACCTCAATGCCATCCGTGGTGAGGAGCTGGTGGAGATAAATCCGGCGGATGCTTCAACGCTGGGCATCGCTGATGGTGATATGGTCAAGGTTACCTCGCGGCGGGGAGAAGTGGTAGCTAAAGCGAAAGTAACCGGGGTTTCACCGGCAGGAGTGGTCTC
>JACPSA010000020.1 GCA_016193545.1 Chloroflexota bacterium | reverse complement strand
GCTCGATTAACAATACTAAGTCTCGTATTAGTTGGCTCATTGCTTTTTGGCAGCCCGGTATATGCCCAAGAAGAGCAGCTTCCTGACCCGGGAATTACTCCAGACAGCCCCTTCTACTTCCTGGATAATTTCGGTAAAAGCTTAGGGCTGTTGTTGGCTTTTGGCCCTGAGGCTAAGGCAGAGAAGGCTCTTGCCTACGCTGGGGAAAGATTGGCAGAAGCCCGGGCTATGGCAACAGCAAACAAGTCACGCGGTTTAGAACGAGCTGCTGCTGGCTATGACAAGTTCCTGAGTATCGCTGCTGAAAAAGTGGAGGAGGCAAGGCAGCAGGGGCTACCTGAGGACCTGTCGGAGAGAGTAGCTTTAGCCGCATCAAAACACCTTTCCGTTCTGGACACTGTAGCTGACGCATTGCCTGAAGTGACACCCGAGCAGGCGAGACAGGCAATTACCCGAGCCAAAGAGGCATCGATAAACGGACAGAAAAATGCGTTGCGAGTCCTGGCTAGAGGAAAGCCGGATAGAGCTATAGAGATTAATTTAGATACTATTAGTGGCAGGTTAAATCGAGCCAGAGCTGCTGCCGGTGAAAGCGACACTGAGGGAGTTGAAGACGCCATAAATGACACGGAAAAGCTGTTCAAATTTGGAGAGGAAATCTCAGAAATTGCGAGAGGGCTGGGTAAAGATACTACCACCGTGGAAGAGCTAGTTGCCAGAGCAACCACTATTCACTTAGAGGTTCTGGCTGCAGTCTACGAGAAAGTCCCTGAGCAAGCCAGGCCAGCCATTGAAAGGGTCATGGCCAGCTCTATAAGAGGTCACGATACGGCAGTTGAAGCATTGAAGGAAAAGGGGGCTTTAGGTGAAGGAGTTACAGCGGAAGCTATCCTACCAGAAATAGTTCCACAAGAAGTTAGAGATAGGATATCAGGGTTAAAGCGCGAAGTGCCTGAGCCTGCGGTCTCAGAGAATGGGACAGAAAAGAGACAAATTCCCGGCCCAGCGATGGAACGAGGCCGAAGGCCTTGATTTTGTCCATCCAGACAAATCTTCAAAGTAGCCATCGAGAAGCATGCCCGGGGTCTTGACAAAACACTTTATTCTCTTTAATATTGTTCTATATAAGACAATTCTGAGGTCAAAAGATGATTGATTTCAAGATACCTGACCCAACAGTTAACGCATATGTCCTTCTTCTTAATACCTCGGACATTGTGAGTAGATTCGCGGAATCATACCTGTCGAAGCTGGGCATTACCTCTACCCAGTATACCATCCTCGTCACGCTAAGCGCTTGCCCACAGCCGCCGACACTGACGGAACTCGCCGAGCGGATATTCCGGACCAAGAACAGTCTCACTACAGTTATTGGTAATATGGAGCGGGATGGGCTGGTTAAGAGGGTCAGAGATGGTGCTGACCGCAGAGCGGTCCGAGTTAGGGTAAGCAAAAAAGGAACCGAACTGTTTGGGAGGGTTAGAGCCCCCAGCAGAGAACTCGTTTATCAGGTAATGTCTTGCTATAATGGAGATGATGTGAGCCATCTGTCGGGTCTTTTGCAGAAAGTTCGAAGGCATACTCTGCAAGAACTAACGCGCGCGAACAATAATCCAGTTGATAAAAATTAAAGAAGAAAGGAGGTATCAGCAAAATGAAAAAACGATTGATTGTCCTAGTGGCTATTGCAGCGTTGCTTTTGAGTGCAACGAGCGGTTTAGCCATGGCGCAAGCGTCAGACAATGCACAGGCTCACGCGCCTGACCAGATTCTGGTCAAGTTCCAACCAGGCACATCGGAGACGACTCAGGCTGATATTCACCGCAAACACGGGGGCAGGGTGGTAGATAGCATTCCTGGAATAGATGTTCAGGTGGTAAGAATCCCGGAGAACAAAGTTGATGAGAAGGTAAGGGGTTACCGGGGAGAAGCTAGCGTCGAATTTGCTGAGCCTGATTTTATTGCTGAAGCGGTTTTTGCGCCAAACGACCCGTATTTCGGGAAACAGTGGGGAATGGCGAAAATCCAGGCACCTGAGGCCTGGGATATCACCCAGGGGTCTGCTGAGGTAAAGATAGCAATACTGGATACCGGTATAGACCAGAACCATGAGGACCTTGCGGCTAAGATTGTCGCCAACAAGAATTTCACCCGCAGCCGATCGGTTGATGACAAATATGGTCACGGCACCCATGTGGCTGGCATTGCCGCTGCGATTACTAACAATGGTAAAGGGGTAACCGGGGTGGGCTTTAACTCCAGTCTGATGAACGTCAAGGTGCTCGATGATAATGGGATGGGTAATTACAGCTGGGTAGCCAGTGGTATTGTCTGGGCGGCGGACAATGGTGCTCAAACAATTAACCTAAGCCTCGGGGGCAGCTCAGCGTCAGACACGCTGAAAAATGCCGTGGATTATGCCTGGGGTAAGGGCAGTGTGCTGGTGGCAGCCGCCGGTAATAGTAACACTGACGCACCTCTTTATCCTGCTTACTACGAGAATAGTATCGCGGTAGCAGCTACAGACCAAAACGATGCGAAGGCAAGTTTTTCTAATTATGGCGCTTGGGTAGATATCGCTGCCCCGGGAGTTGACATCTTCTCCACGATGCCCAACCACAAGAATCGCATTGGCATCTTGAACTACGGTTCTCTCAGCGGGACCTCAATGTCTACACCGCACGTGGCTGGGGTAGCGGCACTAGTATTCGCAGCTAAACCAGGTTGGACAAATGCTGAGGTGAGGACGCAAATTCAGGCTTCAGCAGACCCAACGACTGGATTTACCACGGCCATCGGACGAGTTAACGCCTACAAGGCTGTTCAATGAAGAATGACGAAGCAGCTAAAAGAGAGGCAAGCCTTGGCTTGCCTCTCTTTGTTTTGTTTCACATTCTGTTTGACACTAAATCTCTATCGTTAATGATGCGAGTTGTTCTTTTTGGTCAACGAACACAAAACTCAGCAACCCGCCTGGCTCAAGGTTAACTTTAGCTACCCTGGCTACGACGATGGGATGCACTATCATTTGAGGATAAATCCTTTTGGGATCAGGCTCTTTGAGTTCAACCTTTGTTGTTATTCTATCTTTCAGTCGCTCTACACGCAGAATCCTGATACCATAACCAGGATTAGGCTTTACCCCCGGAGAAGCAACGAGGTAAATATAAGTGTCAAAATCGGCACCTTCGGGTGGACGTGAGTAATAGACAGACCAATTTTTCTCGGTGACCACGAGATAAGCAGGCTCATCCCCGGTGGCCCATTGTTCTGGGTTGGGCATAGCTCGAAAGGCAACAGGTCTGACTATTTCATCACGGGATGGCATACAACTCCCCAGCATCACCGATAAAAATATGACCGTCCATTGAATCCATTTCATGTAAGCTTCAGTCAGGCTTTTTCCTTAACACTATGATACCATATTCCCAAAGCGAGCCGAGCAACATTTGTCCAAAATGTTTGGCTACTTAACAACAAGATAGTATTTTGTGACTTTGTGTCTCTAAGCTTCTTGATACTGTGCCCGGTCGGTACAGTATTGCACCTTATAGCAAAGCCTTCCTGCAAGACTAAAAAGCAGCCTCACTTGAGTATAATCTTCCCATCTTTGACGATTGTCTGCCCATCGACAGTCAGGGTCGGTTCACGGAAAACCATGTCCATGTGTAATTGGCTTTCTACCGTACCGCCCAGGCTCCGGCTGTCCCCCATCGCGACATGGCAGGTGCCCCAGGCTTTTTTCGTCTCCCTTATCGTAACGCCGATGCGGGACTTGGGGTTAGTGCCTATGGCTAACTCAGCGATGTTTCTGGCATTGTCTCCCAGCGGCTCGATGAGCGCGAGTAGCTGGCTGGCTATCATGCCGCCCTCGATGTCGACTACCTTGCCCTTTTCTACCTTAAAAGTTATTCCTTCTTTGATAAAACCGAACTCCTGTTTCTCCATGCAAAAGGGGTTCACCAGAATACCGTTGGCGCTGCCCTCTATTGGGGCGATGGTAGCTTCGCCATCGGGGAAAGCGCAAAACTGCCCGGGCTCGGTGGCAAAACCGGCTAGAACTGCGCCCGGTCTGCCTTCCAGAGAGACGGTCATATCCGTCCCCTCGCGTGTCGTCAGGCGGGCTTTTTTGCCTTCGGTAAGTATTTGTGCCAGCCGGTCAGAAAGTTTTTTTATTTCTTTATAGTCGGCGGTAGCGCCGCCGTGGGCCATCATGTCTTCATTAAAGCCCCACATATCGCAAATACGGGCGCCCCGCTTTAACGCTTCTCTCACCGTTTCAGTGTGGATGATAGCGTAGCTGGCCTGGGCGATAATTACGTCGGCGGCTTGAATGGCTGCCGTGGCTGGTAGCGGTGGGTCTACTCCACCAATATCCCTGGGCGTTATCGTTACGATTACCGGCTCGGCTCCGGCCGCCCGGGCGCTACCGGCCAGCAACTGGGTAATGCTCTCCGGCCGCTGGGTATCGGTATAGATGCAGACCTTTTCTCCTGGCTTGACCCTGAGAATTTGTTCCACGATTGTCCTGGCCATCGGCACCATTTCCACGATTGGTATACTCATTGCTTCCTCCTTAGCGCTATCTTACTGATTGGGATTAGTCTTCAGGTGGTGTGGCGTCTTCTCTGGGGCCTGTGGTTGAACTTGGCTTTGTCACGAGCCGGGAATAGGCGCTGGCATAAGCATCATAGGCTTCAGGCCGCCAGTCATGGGAGAAATGGTAGCGTCGCCTGGCCTCTAGCATGGCGGCAAAGTCCAGTTCTGCGGATACTATTTCCTCATCTTTAGCGCCGGCTTTGGCTAAAACATTCCCCAGAGGGTCTACTATCAGGCTGCTGCCGAAGAAGGCTGGCGAATTTTTGCGGTAGAAATTCTCTTCCCCGACCCGGTTGGGGGCGATTACGAAGGTGTTATGTTCTACGGCTTTGGTCCTCAGCCCGATTTCCCATGATTCACTGCGCCAGCCTGCGGAAGCGGTCGGCACCAGCACAATTTCAGCCCCTTTCAATTCCAGGCATCTCCAAGCTTCCGGGAAGGAGCGGTCGTAACAGATGAGCAACCCCACCTTCGATTGGTCCATCGGGAAAACGGGGAAGCCGAGGTCGCCGGGACGGAAATAGTATTTTTCGTTCAGATATTTGCCTCCGTGGTTCACGAACGGGATGTGTGCCTTCCGGTATTTACCCACCAGCGTCCCCTCCGGGCTGATAAGAAAGGCGCAGTTGTAGTAGAGGCGTGCCAGTTTGTCACGCTCGAAAATACTGCCGGCAATATAGGCGTTACACTTTTTGGCTATGCCAGCCAGAGTATCGGTTGTCGGTCCGGGAACAGTCTCGGCCAAGTCGAGCATCTCGACTGCCTCGGTGACGGCAAAATAGAGCGTAGAAAACAGCTCGGGCAGACAGATAATCCTCGGTTTGGCGCCGGAACACTTCTTGACCAACTCCAGAGCATGGGCGATATTCTCCTCTTTGTGCTCGGAAGGGACTTTCATCTGGATGGCGGCCACCTTAATTTTATCTGTCATTGGAGTTCCTCCCAGCTCAAAGAGTCCTTGACCTGTCTTATGGATGTTTGTCCAGGCTTCCGTTAGACGGTATTTCGGATAATCCTGCTGCCAGCAACAGGATAGCACAGGAGGTACAAAACGACAAGAGAAGGGGCTTTGTCCGGGTTCGCAGTTAGCATTTTAAGATAGCACCCCAAAACCTTTGACATCCTGAGCTAAAGCTGGTAACTTTCTTATATTGAATGGAGCGGTAAAAAGTCCAGCAGTTAAATCAAATACTACCAGTGCGGCACTGG
>JACPSA010000030.1 GCA_016193545.1 Chloroflexota bacterium | reverse complement strand
TTTTCTTGCTCGATATAACTGCCTGCTGAATTTAGAAATATCGTCTTCCTGTGGTTATCACCGTAGTTAATCATGGGGGTCTGTATTTTGGGGGTGCGCCAGATAATACCGTTGTACTCGTCGAGCAGTTGTTTCTTTTCAACCAGAGGTATTGTCAGGGGGTTGTGACTGGCATCCTGGCGGATGGAATCAACCACCGGCGCCACTTCAGCCAGTTGGGTGGCGTCACCGCCAACTAATTGAGCCTGTTTAACGGCCAGCTCTATTCTACCGGGCAGCTCATCGAGGGTATTGAAGCTGACGAAACCCCAGCCACCCTTGACCAGGGCGCGCACATTGCCACCGATGGCAGTGGTGCGCTCAATGGATTCAAGCTTTTTCCCGCGGTAGGCGATGTGGCTGGCTTCACTCTCTTCCAGGTGGACTTCAATATAATCAGCGCGAAATTTACCGAGTATCCCGGCTAACTGTTTACCACTGGCTTCAATACGTGCCATGAGTGATTTTTCTCCTGATATGACATTGGGGATAGTTTTAGTTTACAGGGGAATGAGGCTGATTGTCAATTTTACATAATGTATCTACCGGATTGTTCAGATAGGTAACTAAGGTTGTTTAACAACCAAAGAGACAAACCTTCTTTGTGTCATTGCGAGCGTAGCGAAGCAATCCGTCTCGAATACGGAATCACATTGTTTCGGATTGTTTCGGGCTCTCGCCTGCCAGAGAACCTGTTCGGCGAGCAGGTCGCCATCGCAATGACAGTGCCTTAGTAAACAATCTCAGTAACTGACATTTGCAAAGCTACACTCAAACCGATTATAATATTTTTCAAAGCAAGGAGGGCTGTGAATGGAGAGCTTAAAGAATAAGGTAGCCATCGTGGGGGTCGGTTATACGCCGCAGGGAAGGATACCGGGGCGGACGGCAATGAGCTTCCATGTGGAAGCGGCCCGAAATGCCATCGAAGACGCCGGGTTGAAGATAACAGATGTCGATGGTATGCTTACCCAGCCTCCGGGAGGGGATACCAGGATTGCCCCCTGGAACATAGCCCAACAGCTTGGGTTACGTCTCAGGTTCGGTTCGCAGCAATCGGCGATGGGGGCCAGCGCCGGTTGTATGGTCCTGCATGCCGCCGCCGCCCTCATTTACGGACTGGCTGATTATGTGGTCTGCACCTATGGGGAGAGCCCTCTGGGAGGAGGGTCGGGGCCCGGGACATACGGTGGAGGGCGGGGAGATAATGCTGCTTTCGGCTTCTATGGAGCCAGCGGCGGCTATGCTCTGGCGGCGCAGCGAGGTATTTACGAATTCAAAACTGGCCCGGAAACATGGTCGGAGATTGCTGTTGCCCAGCGTAAATGGGCTAACCTGAATCCCATGGCCATGATGCATGACCGCACCATGACCGACGAGGACTACTACAACTCGCGGATGATTGTGGAACCATTCCGCCAGTACGATATCTGCCAGGTTTCAGATAGCGGCCGGGCCTTTGTGATGACTACCGCCGAGCGGGCCAGGGATTGCCGGCATCGCCCTGTGTATGTAATGGGCGTGGGCCAGGACCATCCGAGTACGGACATAGTCCAGGCGGACTTCATGACCGGTCCTATCGGCGCCAAGGTATCCGGTGAGGAAGCGTTCCGAATGGCGGGGGTTACCCTGAAAGATATCGATGCCTGTGAGATATATGACTGTTTTACCTATACCGTTGAACTGAGCATGATGGGTTATGGTTTCTTCGGTCCCGGGGAAGGGAAGGCTTTCTTTGCCAATGGGCGGACGGCGCCGGGTGGAGAGTTACCGGTTAACACCTCCGGCGGACTGCTTTCCGAGGCCTACCAGATGGGATTTACCCTTCTTACCGAGGCGGCTGTCCAGCTACAGGGTAGAGCCGGCGAGAGGCAGCTAGGCCCGGTTACCAGGACGAAAGAACCGGAAATCATGCTGGTAAGCGGCAACGGTGGCGTATTAACCACCCACTCTACGGTGATTCTGAGGAGGTAATTGCTGATGACGATGTATACCAAGCCCTTGCCTGACCCTACGATAGAGACAAAACCGTTCTGGGATTACTGTAAAAAGCACGAACTCAGGATGCAAAAATGTGCGCAGTGTGGTCATATCCGCTTCCCTCCGGGTATCGTCTGTCCCAAGTGCCATTCAATGGAAGCCGAGTGGGTCAAGTTGAGCGGCAAGGGGAAGATTTTTAGCTTCGTTATCTTCCATTATGTGTACAATAAGGCATTTAAAGATGATGTACCCTATGCGTCCGCTTCGATAGAGCTCGATGAAGGGCCGCGGATGATGAGCAACATCATCGGTTGCAAGCTGGAAGATATCAAGATTAATATGCCGGTTGAGGTCCACTTCGAGGATATTACTGGTGAGTTTGCCCTGCCCAAGTTTAAGCCAGAGCTAAAAAATAGGGGAAAAAATCTTAAGCCCACAGCCGAAGTATGATGCCGGTGGCGAGCAGCAGCACGCCGATAATTATCGCTATCCGACCGCCTATCTTCAGTGCTCCGAATTGAGGACGCGGCGGCCAGTGCTCCATGAATTCCCTGACATCCTTGTGTCCGGAAAGAGAATTATAGTAGCCTTTCTCCTCGCGCCCGCCCCAGATAATGGCGATTAGACCGAGGAGAATGAACCCCCCTCCCATCCCCATAAGCACTAACCAGTCCTGCTGCGGCATTTCTAATCCTTAGTACCGGAGGCTATTTAAGGATAACTATACCCGCTCTTGGTACTATTTGCAACAGGACATAAAAAAGGTACTATTCGGTTTTGGTCGGTAATGTCATTGCGAGGCGAAGGCGATAAAAAAGGTACTATTCGGTTTTGGTCGGTAATGTCATTGCGAGGCGAAGGCGAAGCAATCTGGGTGGGGCAAGCGTCCCCACACCTCCCAGATTGCCACGTCGCTATGCTCCTCGCAATGACAATGGAATAAGCTTCTTACAATGACAGTGGAAGCAACCAAATCTGAAGAACATGGAAACAGGCTACCAGGTATTAAATGACCTCAGCAGTAGCCCCGGCTTCTTCCAGTTTCTTTTTGGCTGCGGCCGCATCTTCCTTGTTGGCTTTTTCCTTTACCGGCTTGGGAGCCGCCTCAACCAGGTCTTTGGACTCTTTCAGCCCCAGTGAGGTCAGTTCCCGTACGGCTCTAATGACACTAATTTTATTAGGGCCGACTTCTTTTAGAATTACGTTAAACTCTGTCTTTTCTTCTGCGGCTGGTGCGGCAGCTCCGGTGGGTGCGGCAGCAGCAGCTACTACTGTGGCGGCTGCGCTAACTCCGAATTCACTTTCCAGAGTCTTGACTAACTCAGACAGCTCCAGCACCGTCATATTCTTTATGGTAGACAGTATATCGTCAATGGCGGTTGCTTTTTTCTTACCCTCTGTCTTTTTAGCTTTGACTTTTTCGACCGTTTCTCCGCTGGTTTCTGGCTCGGTTACTGCTTCATTTTCTGGCATTCTATTTTCCCTCCAATTGTTTAGTTCTCGCCTGTAATACTCTAATAAACCCGCTTAGCGGACTGCTAAGACAGGTAACTAACGCCGAAATGGGGCTTTTCATCTGACCCAGTACTCTGGCTAACAATATTCCCCTTGATGGTAGTGTCGCCAGGCTCAGCACTTCTGCCGGGGTCAGTAGCCTGTCGCCGAGGAACCCTCCCTTAATGCTTAAGCCGGTGGTCGACCCTTTAATGTAGTCGGCTAAGACTCTGGCGGCTGTAGTTATCTCGCCATAACCAAAGGCAATAGCTATCGGGCCTTCCAGGGAAGTAACCAAGCCATCCTGGCCAGCCCTCGTCGCGGCAAACCGGGCTAGAGTATTCTTGACCACTTTATACTCACTGCCTGATTGCTGTAATTTACGCCGCAGGATGGTTAGCTCAGAGGTGGGTATTCCCCGGTAGTCAGTCAAAATACTGATGCTGCATTTGGAAAATGCTTCCTGAAGTATATCAATAGTTTGTGCCTTTTTCTCTCTGGTCATTTTCTTTTACTCCTAACCTTCGGCTTGATTGCTGCTCAAAAAGAAAGCCCTTATGCTGACGGCACAAGGACTTCCCAGATAACTTCAATGATTTTTTTAGATTTAGCTTACCGCTAATCTATCGGTACTTTTCCTCGGCAGGCTACTTTAAGCCTTAATCAGCCCCTGCTGTCTGCGGATATTCTTTTTAAGGTTATCTAATCTCTATCTCACTTTCCAAGTTACTTTAGCAGATGCTGGTAAAAGTGTCAATCGGAAACTAATGAGAGAGTCGGCCTGAGGTCGAGCTTTATGCCCGGTCCCATGGTGGTGGTTAACGATGCCGTTTTAATATACTGACCTTTGGCGCCGGTCGGTTTAGCTTTGACCACTGCTTCAATTACCGCCGTCAGGTTGTCCATCAACTTCTGTTCTTCAAAGCTGACCTTGCCCAGAGGCAGGTGGATGATAGCTGTCTTGTCCAGTTTGAATTCTACCCTACCTTTGCGGGCGTCTTCTATTACCCGGGGTAGGTCATTAGCGGCTACTACCGTACCTGATTTAGGGTTGGGCATCAGTCCTTTTCTGCCTAATATCTTGCCCAGTTTACCAACCTTGCCCATCATATCGGGTGTAGCAATAATCGTATCAAAATCCAGCCAGCCACCCTCAATTTTCTTCATCAGTTCATCATCACCAACGAAGTCAGCCCCGGCACTTTCAGCCATTTTGGCTCCTTCCCCCTGGGCAAAAACCAGAACTCTGACCTTTTTGCCTAGGCCATGTGGGAGCAGGGTAACGCCGCGCACTTGCTGGTTGGCATTCCGCGGGTCGAGACCCAGGCGAAGATGAAGCTCGACAGTCTCATCAAATTTGGTATGGGACATTTTCTTGGCTAGTTCAATAGCCTCCTGTGGAGGATAAGTTTTGGTGCTATCCAGCATTTTAGCTGCTTCCTGATATTTTTTGCCGACTTTAGCCATTTTTTCTCCTATTCTATTTCCACGCCCATACTACGGGCTGTCCCCTCGATAATGCGTTCTGCTCCATCCTTGCTGGTGGCATTAAGGTCTTTCGCTTTAAGTTCAGCAATTTCACGGATTTTGGCCCGGGATATGACGCCTATTTTTTCACGTCCGGGGGTGCTGGCGCCTTTGCCGATGCCCAGCGCTTTCCTGAGTAAATCAGCGGTTGGCGGAGTTTTGGTGATGAAAGTGAATGACCGGTCATCATAGATGGTTATTTCGGCAGGGATAATGGAGCCGGTGTAGGCAGCCGTTCGTTCATTATATTCCTTGCAGAATGCCATGATATTAGCCCCGTGCTGACCCAAAGCCGGTCCTACCGGCGGTGCCGGATTTGCCTTGCCGGCTGGAATCTGTAATTTCACGATAGCTTTAATCTTTTTAGCCACTTGTCTCTCCTAACGCCCGTAAAATCTGGTACTTAAAGTTTTTCCACCTGTAAGAAATCAAGCTCTACCGGTGTCTCACGCCCGAAGAGGGACAGCAGCACCTTGACCTTGCCTTTCTCGGTATTTATCTCATCAACCGTTCCCACAAATTCAGCAAAGGGACCATCAGCAACACGGACACTTTGTCCTAACTTGAAGCCAACCTTAACCCGTGGTGCTTCAGCCGTCATCTGTTTCAAAATCCGATTAACTTCCTCTTCCCGTAGCGGGACGGGTTTGCTTCTACTGCTGATGAAACCGGTAACTCCAGGGGTATTGCGCACTATGCCCCAGCTCTGGTCGCTCATCTTCATCTGGATAAGGACATAACCGGGTAATGTCTTCCGGGCTATAGTGCGTTTTTGCCCGCTCCTGACCTCAACCTCTTCCTCAGTGGGAATGACTATCTGTGAGACTTCGTCACCGCCATCCATGAGCTTCATACGCTGCTCCAGATTCTTTTTGACACGTTCTTCATGTCCGGAATAGGTATGAATTACAAACCAATTTTTTTCGTTGTCACTCACCAGTAGCCTCACTCAGAAAATGTTTTGGGATATTGACATATCAGGTTATCGTTTGAATCGGAGTAATCTGTTTCAATCAGACAACCAGCCAAGTTTCTACCTGCCGATAAAAACGTCATTAACGAGTCTGGTAAAGCCATAATCAATAATGCCTAGTATCAAGCCGACGGCAATGGAAACAATCAGTACTAGAGCTGTTAAATAGATAGCCTCTTGTCTGCTAAGCCAGACTACCTTCTTTAGCTCGGCGATAGTTTCGCTGAAGAATCCAAATCTTGGGCCGCTTTGTTTGGCGGTGGTAGTTCGATATGTCATCGAAAACATTCCAGATATTTGCCAGCGATTATGGGCAGTGAATTTATTATAATTTTTTCAGTAAGTTCCGTAGCTTATCACCTTTAGTCTCTAAGCAAGATTGGGTTTTCCTGAATTCTGATTTATCTTATCTCCCTGTGGAGGTTATGAGTCTGGCAACGAGGGCAGTATTTCCTGAGCTCTAGCCGTTGAGAGTCATTCTTTCTGTTCTTGGTGGTGGTATATGTCCTCTCCTGGCACACGGTACAAGCCAGGTGAATGATATTTCTGGATTCACTCTTTTTGGCCATCTTTACTCGATAATACGGGTGACGGTGCCAGCACCTACCGTTTTACCCCCTTCACGAATAGCGAAGCGTAAGCCTTTTTCCAGGGCTACCGGATAAATAAGTTTTATCTTCATGGTTACATTGTCACCGGGCATGGCCATTTCCATACCTTCCGGTAGCTCAATACTGCCGGTAACATCAGTAGTCCGGATATAAAACTGGGGCTTATAGCCGTTAAAGAAAGGAGTATGCCTGCCTCCTTCGTCCTTGCTCAGAATATAGACTTCTCCTTCAGCATAGGTGTGCGGCTTAATTGAACCGGGAGCAGCTAATACCTGACCGCGTTCTATCTCTTCACGCTCTACCCCTCTGAGCAGGACACCCACGGCATCTCCCGGCTCGGCTGAATCTAGGATTTTATGGAACATTTCCAGGCTGGTAGCGATTGTCTTTTTGGATTCATGATGTAAGCCGACAATCTCAATCTCTTCTCCGGCTTTAATGACGCCTCTCTCCACCCTGCCGGTGGGTACAGTACCCCGGCCTTTAATGCTAAAAACATCCTCAATCGGCATCAGGAACGGCTGGTCTTTAGCCCGTACCGGGAGAGGAATATATTCATCCACAGCATCCATCAGTTTCCAGATAGCACCACACCACTGACAGTCTCTTTTGCCACAGCCACATTCAAGGGCTTTCAGGGCACTCACCCGTACCACCGGGATTTTGTCACCGGGGAATTTATACTTGGTCAGTAGTTCCCTCACCTCCATTTCCACCAGTTCCAGAAGTTCCTCGTCCTCCATAGCGTCTACTTTGTTAAGGGCGACGACGATGGCCGGGACCTCTACCTGACGTGCCAGCAAGACATGCTCCCTGGTTTGTGGCATCGGACCATCGGGAGCGCTCACTACCAGTATCGCCCCATCCATCTGGGCAGCACCGGTAATCATATTCTTGATAAAGTCGGCGTGTCCCGGGCAATCAATATGAGCATAGTGTCTTTTCTCAGTTTCATATTCGACATGAGCAATAGCGATTGTCATGCCTCTTGCTTTTTCCTCAGGCGCATTATCAATACTATCGTAGGCTCGAAATCCAGTAGCAGGATTTGCTTTGGATAGCACTAAGGTTATTGCCGAGGTCAGGGTAGTCTTGCCATGGTCGACATGACCGATGGTGCCCACGTTGCAATGTGGTTTGGTCCTGGTGAATTTCTGTTTAGCCATTATCTCCTCCCTTTATTCCGAGCCCACAATCGGATTCGAACCGATGACCCCATTCTTACCAAGAATGTGCTCTACCAGCTGAGCTATGTGGGCATATGTTTCTAGCCAATTTTAGGGCACTGCGTGTGAAAAGTCAACCTCTAGAGCCCATTCTTGCCCAAAGCGTAGCTTCTGTTATCTGATAAATCCGCTGGTCAGGGCTACATGATTGAATTGCCATTTTGAGGCTAAGTCACAAGCACAAGCAGGAAACAACAATATAGATTAATGGTTTTTTTTACTTTTGTCAAGTGAACCGTTATCCCGGTACTACTGAGCTTGTCTGGTGGCTATACTCAGGTTATAATATAGGGTATGTTTCGCCGTAGACATAGGCATAACTGCGGCTATTGGGATTGCGATAAGCGTATTCCGGAAGATGATTTCCTCTGCGCTGAACACTACCAGAGTTGGGCGGAAGGTGTCATCGACCGCTGTCCGAAGTGCGGCCGGTTCAAAGATATAATGTATCGCCTGTGTCTGGATTGTTATTTTGGACGTAAGGTTGCTCAGTGGCAGCCACCGGGAGGAATCCCGCCCCAGAAGCAAAATTACCGGGTGGAATATTCCGATGCCTGGGTGGATGGCTACATGAGGTCTGATAAATTCTTTATCTTTATTCTTGAATTTGATGATGGGGGGTTGTATGTTGGCCACACTGCGGACTTAACCAGTCAGCTCTCCGGATATAAGAAACAAAAAGAGTCCGCTAACGCCGGACGAAATCCCCGGTTGCAGTACGTACAGATGGTAGCCACTAAAGAAGCCGCTGAATTACGTGAGGCAGAGCTAAAGAAACTGCTGGGTTCGAATCCAGAACAAGTTCATCTGATGATTGCCGACTTTCGCGGTCGGATGCATGAGTTAGGGTATGAAGAGTACGCATAGGATATTAATGGTATAATTAGACAGCATGTTACTATTCGGTTTTGGTTGGTGATGTCATTGCGAGCTGAAGGCGAAGCAATCCGTATTCGTTCCGATGCGTCAGGGTGAATAAATCTTTGAGATTGCTTCGTCGTCCTTCAGCGGAAGGACTCCTCGCAATGACAGTTGAACCCAATGCAAAAAGAACTGATAGCGTCATAGTTTTGGACAATTGGTTGTTATCAGGTATAATTGTTATCAGGTATAAGCCGAGTTAGTCGGTAAGGAGGCAAATATGGGAGAAGTCGGTAAGTGTGACAAGTGTGACCGTGAGTTCACTGAAGAAGGGGGGCATCTACATCCGGGTAAAGCCTATGTGCACAAGGGTAAATTGATATGTGAGGAGTGCATGGTTGATATGGGAATCTCGATTGACGAAACTAACCCGTGGCAGACCTATATCAACACCCGTATCGACATTAATAGGGGCTGAGAATCCGGGGATTGTTTGCGCTGGCCCAAATAATGAAATATGGTGTGGCATTATGTCATCAGACGGTTCTCTTAGAGCATTGCCGTAGGATTACTCTCCTTGATGATGTTTTATCCTGTGTAAATATTCCTGAGATGACTCAAAACGAGGTCTAGATAACTTAAGGAGGTGGTTACAATGCTAACCGGTCTGGCGTTACTGGCACTGAGGATTGGCGTAGGGGTAGAGCTACTGGTTCATGGCTGGCCAAAAATAAAGAATCCCGCCAGTGTTACTGGCTTTATGGAACAATTAGGTATGAAGCCCGGTATTTTCTGGGCGTGGATAGCGGCCCTGGTCGAATTTCTAGGCGGCATTGCCCTGATACTCGGGCTATTAACCAGACCGGCGGCGTTCTTTGTTACCATCGAGTTCCTGATAATTGCCTTCTATCTGAAGCCTAAAAAGATGAAAGTACCTTTTACTACAGCACAGGCAGCCGGTTGGGAATGGGATTGGCTCATTATGATGATGGGATTGGCTCTGTTATTGGCAGGTTCCGGTACTTATGGGCTGGACCGAGTGCTGAATCTGCCGTTCTGAAAGTGGACGAGGCAGTCCCTAAGTGGCTTTGGGTAAACACCGGTATTGACTTAAATGCGCTCTTGGCTCTAATAGCGGAAAACCGTGGTTCTCTTTTAAGAGTGGTGGAGAGGGCAGGATTCGAACCTGCGAAGCCCGTCAGGGCGGCAATTTTACAGACTGCTCCGATTAGCCACTCCGGCACCTCTCCTGGTGTTGTCCTTCAGATAGCAATGCTCAGCCCGAGAGGGGATTCGAACCCGCTAACCTACCGATTACAAATCGGTTGCGCTACCATTGCGCCACTCGGGCATTTTGCTATCAGGGCAACCTGAGTATTATAAAAGTTAACGGTAGATAAAGTCAAACTTGTTTGCCCATTGATGAAGGTCTGTTCGTGAGTAGTGCTTGACAAGTTCTAACCCCCATGTTAATCTATCTATGTAGAATTTCTCAGTCCTTTCTGGATGAGAAGGATGTACTGAGTGGTTCTTTTTGCACCTTAACAACTGGATAGCGGGAGAAAGGTTCAAACAAGCAAGTAACATTTTTAGAGAGTTTGATCCCGGCTCAGGATAAACGCTGGCGGCGTGCTTTATGCATGTAAGTCGAACGATTCTGATTTATCAGGATAGTGGCAAACGGGTGAGTAACACATAAGTAACCTGCCCTTAAGTAGGGGATAACTCTGAGAAATTAGGGCTAATACCGTATGTGATGGTGGGGGTAATGCTTCATCATTAAAGCCTTCGGGCGCTTAGGGAGGGGCTTGTGGCCGATTAGCTAGTTGGTAGAGTAACGGTTTACCAAGGCGTAGATCGGTAGCTGGTCTGAGAGGATGGTCAGCCACACTGGGACTGAGACACGGCCCAGACTCCTACGGGAGGCAGCAGCAAGGAATTTTGTGCAATGGGCGAAAGCCTGACACAGCGACGCCGCGTGAGGGATGAAGGCCTTCGGGTTGTAAACCTCTTTTCTCAGGGATGAATAATGACAGTACCTGAGGAATAAGCCATGGCTAACTACGTGCCAGCAGCTGCGGTAATACGTAGGTGGCGAGCGTTATCCGGATTTATTGGGCGTAAAGAGGGCGCAGACAGTTTTTCAAGTCGGATGTAAAATCTCTCGGCTTAACCGGGAGGGACCATCCGATACTGTTAGACTAGAGAGCAACAGGGGAAGGTAGAATTCCCGGTG
>JACPSA010000033.1 GCA_016193545.1 Chloroflexota bacterium | reverse complement strand
TCTTCGGAAATCATCGTCCGGGAGATATTGTCAACCTTGCCAGTGCGGAAGCCGGCGATGATGGTGGACATGTCCGTTATCATCAGGTACTTGACCCCGTCCAGGTAGGGCAGTTTATTTGCCGGGTGAAATGGGTCAGGCTGCCAGTAGTTGGGGTTCCTGACCATGGTGGCACTGCTACCCGGGAGGTAGTCAACCAGCATGTAGGGGCCGGTGCCCACCGAATTCCTCCAGTCGAGCAAATCGCCGTATCTAGCGACCACTTCCTTGGCAATTAAGGTTACCCAGTCGGCGGTAACAAACAACAGCGCTGACGTATATCCGGGAGTGGCTTTGAACTCAACGGTATACTTGTCCAGCGCCCGGGCTGAGACGGGCCATTCGAACTTGGATAATCGGGCACGGAACGCCGAACTGGGCTTGTCTTCGAAGAGCCTCATTGTGGAATAGACCACGTCATCTGCGGTCAACTCTCTCCCATTCACCAGCCGGCTGGCCGCGTTGTTGGGGTCAAGGCTGAAGTGGACACCCTTACGGATTTTAAAGATGATGGTTTCGTTGTCGGGTATTTCATAGCTTTCCCCCACGAGTCCGGTCTTGAAGGTCATCGGGGCTATGGTGGCGACGCCGGTCCATTCTCCCGTGCCAGTTGGTCCCTTTGTCCAGTCAAGACCCATTAAGTTCTCATGAGTTATCTGGATGGTAGTCATTGGGGATGGCTCCTGGAAGAACGGGTCAAAGCCCCGCGTCTCCCGCCACGGTATGATGTTGAACACCCCGCCATACTTCGGCTTTTCCACCATTCTGCCCAGCGAATCCTTCGCCATCTCCGGTCCGGTAGGTGCTGTTGGAGTCGTTGGTGTAGTCGGTGTAGTCGGTGTAGTCGGAGTCGTCGGAGTCGGCGGGGTTGTTGGTACGGTCGGGGTCGTCGGTGCGGCTGGAGCGCAGGATGCCAGCACCAGTGACAGCACCATCAGGCAACTCAGTATCAACCACACAATTTTCTTTTGCATTGCTTCCTCCTTTAATCTTGCTTTATGTCAGGATTAAGTACTCTAGAATATTGTTCAATATCTCATAATGTATTTTTACCTCCCACACGAACTGCCCCCCTTTAAGTAACCTTCACCAGTATGATTTTCTCTTTGGCTGAATTGAATTAGGGGAAAAACTAATAATTAATACTAAAATGTTTGACCCTGCCGTGTCAAGTTTTAGCTTCAATTGTTTCGACGCTTAACCAGAAGTGACTACCCGGATTTGATTTCTGGCTCTCCTCCCGGAGAAAACCATTCTTTCTGAAGGACTCCTCCTTTGAATCGGCACAGACTTAATAATGAGATAGCCGGGTCACTACCTATTCCCGTGATGTATTCCGCCATTATCCTGCCCACTGCCGGAGAATGCATAATCCCCTGGGAGTTCAAACCACAGGCGAGATAGAGTCCCTTTAATTCCGGCACATCGCCCAGGATAGCGCTCTTATCAAAAGTATCGGGATGTAGCCCCGCTTCCGCCCTCATAATACCCGCGTTGGCTAGAAATGGGAATGGCTGCACCACCCGCTCAGCAATCTTCGGCAGGCAGCTCCAGTCCACAGTGGTATCAAAACCATCCGTCTGGGAGGGGTCAGGACCGTTGAAGGCGACCCCCCGACCCTCCCTCCATACAGCGACATCTCTGTGTAAATCAATGGTAAGGGGGGCATTCCTGGGGATTTCGTCCGAAGGAGCGGTAAAAAATGAATGCTTCTTATGCGGGTGAACCGGGATATCCAGGCCTACCATTTTACCTACCAGACCGGCATAGGGCCCGGCAGTGTTGACCATAATTGGCGCTTCGATTTCCTCATCGCCGGTGGATACACCCTGTACCTGCTGAGCCTTAGCCCTGATGGCAACGACCTCGGTATCCGTATATATTTTTACACCCAGCTTTATGGCGGCAGTAGCATAACCCTGCACCAGCGAATACGGGTCGAGCCGGCCATCGGTAGGTCCGTAAGACGCCCCCAGGACATCAGCCGTATTCAAGGCCGGGATTAGTTTTTTTGCCTCTCGGGGCGATAGTAGATGGACTTCAACCCCGTACTTGTGCTGTAGAGCCACTCGCTGACGGAGGTCGGCCATCTCCAGCTCAGTGCAGGCAAGAAACAGATAACCATGCTGGCGCAAATCGATGACAGACCCTGTCTCATCCTCAAAATGCTCCAGGAACTTAATGCTTTCAACCGAGAGCTTAACATTGACCTCATTGAGAAACTGGTGCCTTACCCCACCCGCCGCCCTGGCCGTACTGCCGGAGCCAATAGTGCTCTCTTTTTCTAAGACAATGACATCACGGCAACCCAATTTCGCCAGGTGGTAGGCAATACTGGTTCCGATAACACCGGCGCCGATGATAATTACTGACGCTGCTTTTTCCACTACCACTTGTAGCCGCTACCCCTGCTCAGCAACTTGCTTTTTGCTCTAGGCACGTTCCAGTTCATCCTCATGTAGAACGATATCTTTCCCTCCGGCGCCAATACGCACAGTATAGACGTAAACTACGCCATGAGCCGGGGGGCTTATCCAGTAATAGTTAGTAACCTCGCCAGTCAGACCGTCATACTGGCGTAAATCAGAGTCCCGGGCGGACAAACTCTGTTCACTGACCGGCCTTATCTTAACCTTCTGTCCGATTTCATATCTTGCTGGCATCGGATTACCTTTACTGATTTCGTGTAGTGAATAGTAGCCATAGTGGTTACTATTGTCAAGTTTTACTGGTCAGTTCTCTTTACTTATTTTTGGTTATGCGCAGGAAGTTTTATCACCTAGGTCGCTAGTAACCTATCCCCCT
Source organism: Chloroflexota bacterium (assembly GCA_016193545.1). Taxonomy (GTDB): domain Bacteria; phylum Chloroflexota; class Dehalococcoidia; order Dehalococcoidales; family UBA2162; genus JACPSA01. The sequence continues at coordinate 2,748 of JACPSA010000033.1, read as the reverse complement.
AACCCCCTTCCCTTAGTAGGGAAGGGGGAGTGTAGGTTAGAGAGGGGCTTCGCCCCTCTCTCGAATCTCTTCCCCTTCTCCTGAGGAGGAGAAGGGGATAAAGGGGATGAGGTCGATAAGCACAACCTAGATTAAGAGGAACCACTCAGTTTACTGTGTTAGCGCCAGAGCGATAGCCGCATTACCAGCGACACTCTGCACCAGAGATTCCAGACTAATCCGCTCCTGAGCAGTATGAGCTAAACCTTCCTCACCCGGTCCGTAGCCGATGGTGGGGATACCCAGTACCGCCGCAGTATAGCTACCGTCGGTGGAAAAGGTCCAGTACCCGGAAGCCGGGTGCTGCCCCACCCCAGCCAGGGCAGCCCGCGCCTTTGTCATCATGGGATGCTCCGCGGAGATAACCCACGGCAGCATGATTTTTCGGGCCAAATTATTCAGGCCGGTGTAGCTCACTTCTTCAACCTCGCGCACACGGACAGAACCCTGGAAGTCGGCATCCCCCTGCCCTACTTCCCGGAGAATAGTTTCTATCTGAGCCAGCGCACTGTCGGCAGTCTCGTTCAGAGTAAGACGCCTGTCTAACGAGACGGTACACAGGTCAGGGATGACGCTCAACTGCCCCGGGCTGCAGGAGATAATAGTCAGGCTAATGGTCGATTTACCCAGCAGTTCATGACCGGGCAGGGTGGCATCAAGAGCTTGAACTTTAGCCAGTACTGGCAGCATTTTGTAGACGGCATTAATGCCCCGCCAGGGAGCGCTGGCGTGGCTGGTACGCCCGACCGTGGTCACTTCCAGTTCCACCCGCCCTTTATTCCCTAGCACCAGCTTGAGGTCAGTCGGTTCACCTGAGACCACCGAGTCGATTCTGATGCTGCGCCGGGTAAGGGTGACATCGCAGAGGTGAGCCATACCCAGACATTCGGCTGGCTCTTCCTGAACGACAGCCGTGACCAGAATGTCTCCACGGTGTGCCAATCCCAGTTTCTTGATGAGAGACGCCGCATAAACCTGGGAGGCGATGGCTCCCTTCATATCGCAGGCACCCCGGCCGTAGAGATAGCCGCCGGCAATAATACCACCATAGGGGTCATGTTCCCAGGCTGCCAATCTACCGGGGTCGACATGGTCCATGTGGCCATTGAACATTACATTCTCGCCCTGCCCGCTACCCCGGATGATGCCAACCACATTACCGATAGCATCGGTGAACGCCTCGTCATAGCCCAGCTTTTTCATCTCATCGACAATAAGCCGGGCAATGTCTTGTTCTTGACCGCTGATGCTGGGCGTCTGCACCAGCCTTTGCGCAAATGCAGTCACATCATCGGCAATTCGGGCGCTCGCCTCCGGCAAAGACAGAACCGACATAATAACCTCGCTTAGCGGACTAAAGTAAACGCTTTAGGTTTCTTGCCAACCTTTTGACTGATATTATGTAAAGATAGCATCAACGGCTATCTCCGTCGTTCCTCACTCCCACCCTGGCTTCGCCGGTAATCACAGGCTCGCCCTGCTGATTGGCACAGAGCACATCGCAACTGAACCAGGTCCGGTCGGCACTCTTTTCAATCTTGCTTATCCGGCCGCTGACCGTCAGGGTATCACCCGGGCGGGCCGGCGCCTTGAACCTCACATTGAGTTTACCGTTACTGAGCCAGCTTTGCCCGAAGGCAGCCGTCATCATCTGCGAAACATAAGCCAGCACCAGCATGCCATGAGCGATAGTCCCGCCCAGAGGGGTCTGCCGGGCAAAGTTCTCATCGATGTGGATAGGATTAAAGTCGCGGCTGGCTTCGGCGTAGAGGTTGATATTCCTCTGGATAACGCTCTTCTTTATCTCCGGCAGGCTCATCCCTTCGGTCAATTCAGCTAACAGGCTCATTTCCGTTATCCGTTCTCCCCAATCTTCGTTGTTTATTGACCTCACCCCCTAACCCCCTCTCCTTAAAAGGAGGGGGGAAGCCTGCCCGCCGTACAAGACTTTGGCAGGCGGGGGGATAGGTTACCATTAACCTGAAGAATAGACCTTTTTACAAAAAATTACGCCCAGCCAAGAGTAAGCAAAAGACCATTACCACCCATCATCCGGCTCAGGCAATATAAAGCTGGTTTTACCGGACAGCACTGCCTGCTGTTTCTGGTTGAAAACGTTAAGGTCGATATTCAACATATGAAATTTGCCGCGGCTCTGCTTACGACTCACCCGGGCACGGCTGGTAAGAGTATCTTTGACATTTACGGCACTGAGGAACTCAAGCTCCTGAGAGACATGGATTGTTCCCGGAGGCAGGCGCATACCATCCGAGAGGGCAGCCATGGCACGGGCAGCTACTGCCAGGGGTGGTACCAGCCCGCTATCGCGATACAGGCGGCTGGTCTCCCCGACTGCCTCAAGGTAAGCCACCACCACGGCACTATCCAACTGGTAGCTGGAGGGAGGAAAGTCATAGCCTGTTTCTAGCTGGTTATATTCTAGCTTTGGCTCCCCGGGCATAGACCGCCTCCGCCGACGAGGTTGGTAATAAAAATACTGCCTGAATAGTATCGACTATCCAGATATGGTTGATATTAATATTAGTGAAATTCTTTGTCAAGAGGCTTACCCTCAATTGACACTGGGGACGCTGGAAGCTACAATAATGCCTACGGGCCGCTAGCTCAATTGGTAGAGCAGCTGACTCTTAATCAGCAGGTTCTGGGTTCGAGACCCATGCGGCTCACCAAAAAACCAATCCAGAACTC
>JACPSA010000032.1 GCA_016193545.1 Chloroflexota bacterium | reverse complement strand
GAATGACCTAGGAAAATTAGCCACCATGCTGAAAGAAGCCTATACCAGTAAGTTAGCAGGTACTAAAAAAGAAGGTGGAGAAGAAAAAAAGCCTAAATACCACTTCCCGGAAGGGAAGCAGGGCAACTACAAAGGTGAGCTCTGGGTATATGTTGAACAGGAAGGGGGAGAGATAAACCCAGCCTCATTAGAGCTATTAGGCAAAGCCTCTGAATTAGCCGCTTCACTCAATGAAAAGGTAGGCGCGGTAGTGGTTGGCAAAGATATTAAAGGATTACCCCGGGACCTCATTGCCCACGGGGCTGATAAGGTCTATATCGCTGAGCATAAACTCCTAGAAAATTTTTTGCCCGTTGCCTATACCAGGGCAGTCTCAGAACTAATTGAAAAATATAAACCGCAGATGATGTTATTCAGCGCTACACCACTGGGCAGGGAGCTGGCGCCAAGGGTAGCTTATCGAAGCAACTCGGGGCTAACGGCTGATTGCACCGGACCAGACCAGGCCGGCACTGGGGGGCAATGTCATGGCCAGCATCATTACCCAGAACTCGACAGTACAAATGTCCACCGCCAGACCGGGCGTGATGCAAGCTCTACCAGCCGATAATACCCGGAAAGGAGAAGTCCTGGAATATGTATTCAATATCACCGAATCCGATTTAGGTGCCAGGATAATTTCAGCCGAGCTCCGCCAGCTTACCTCTGAGCTTAAGGATGCGGCTATAATCGTTTCCGGTGGTGCCGGCTGCAAGACCAAAGAGGGTTTTGAACAATGTATCTTCCCACTGGCTGAGAGTATGGGCAAATTCCTGGGGCAAGAGGCTATGGTAGGCGCCTCCAGACTGGCCGTCGAGTCAGGATTTACCACTCGCAGTCATCAGGTCGGCCAGACGGGACAAACAGTCAAACCCAGGGTCTATGTTGCCGTCGGTATTTCGGGAGCGGTACAACACCTGACCGGTATGCAGAACTCTGACATTATCCTGGCGATAAATAAAGACCCGAACGCCCGGATTTTCAAGGTGGCTGATTTCGGCATAGTCGGGAATCTAGAAGAGATAGTACCCTCACTTACCAAGGAACTCAATTCACAAGGAGCGTAACAGTGGATGAAGTGAACAAAATAGCAGCACTCTTTGTCGGCGCCGGTCCGGCCAGCTTGGCAGGAGCCATCAAACTAAAACAACTCCTCAAGCAAAAGGGCAGAAACGATTCGGTGGTCGTTATCGAAAAAGCCGATAAGCTGGGCCAGCATAATCTATCCGGAGCTGTCTTTGAAGCCGATGTTCTCAATGAATTAATCCCTGGCTGGAAGGAGAAAAAGGACGCTTTTGTCACCAAGACGTTGGCCAATGAGGTAAAAATAGACGAGACAGTTTTTCTACCCGGAGGTAGCTCAGCTATCAGGTTACCGGAAACGATAGTACCCAAATATATGCGACATCACGGCAATTATGTTCTTTCACTCAGTGAGATGGTCAACTGGCTGGCAGGAATCGCCCGGGAGCTTGGCGTTGAGATATACACCGGTTTTGCCGCCAAAGAGCTGGTAGTAGCCGACAACTCGGTTAAAGGGATAAAGCTGGGTGACAAGGGTCTGGATAAAGATAAAAGGAAACAATCAAACTACTCACCCGGGGAAATAATTGAGGCTAAAGTAACCGTCTTTGGCGAAGGCTCTCTAGGCCAGTTATCCGAGAAAATGGTCAACCGATTTAATCTCGGCAAAGGTCGAAATCCACAGGTCTATTCGCTGGGAGTCAAAGAGATTATCAGGCTACCGGAAGAAAATAATTTCGGCCCGAACCGGGTGCTCCATACGCTTGGTTTCCCCAATAAGATGTCGACCCCTGATGTCTTCGGCGGCGGTACACTGTACAGCCTGGGGAAGAATACGGTAGCGGTAGCCCTAATCCTGGCCCTGGACTGGCGGTATTGCAACCTCAATCCCCAGCGCGAGCTTCAACTTTTTAAGTCTCATCCCTTTGTCAGCCGGCTGATTGAGGGTGGAGAGGTTATCGCCTACGGAGCCAGGACACTGCCTGAAGGCGGCTATTATTCCGTACCGGAACTGGCCACCAACGGTGCCCTTATCATAGGAGATGCCGCAGGCCTGACCAGTGTCCGAAAGCTTAAGGGGCTGCATTATGCCATCAAATCAGGCATAATTGCCGCCGAGGCTATCTTCCAGGCTATCGAGGAGCAGGACTTCTCCCATAATTCCTTAAAGAGGTATCAGGAGCAGCTTAACAATAGTTTTGTTGTCAAGGATATACAAACGGCCAAGAACTACCGGCAGGTCTTCACCAAAGCAGGCAGAGCCGGACTATACCTGGGTGCGCCGCTATCGCTTGTCCAACAGTGGATTCCATTTAGGTTAGGCACTAAACCAGATTACGAAGGCATGAGAAGGGTGAGGCTGGATAGACAATATAACGGCGGGATTGACCGTCTGACTGCGGTCAGTCTTTCCGGCACCACCCACCGGGAAGATGAGCCATCCCACATTACCTTCTCCGAACCCACCCAATGTGACAGTTGCAAAGAGAAATTCGGCTGCCACCCCTGCGAATCATTCTGTCCAGGAGAGGTATATCGATTTGACGAAGACAACCTGATTTTAAGCCCGTCTAACTGCCTCCATTGCCAGACCTGCCGCATAAAATGCCCCAATCAGATAATACAGTGGGAGGTACCGGAAGGAGGAGACGGACCGAGATATAAACTGATGTAGGTTAGAAATGCTATACTATGTTTTATCTCAACGCTAAAAGGAGGCAAAGAAAATGCTCTGTCAGAAGTGTACCCATTCCAATCCCGATGAAAACAAGTTCTGCGGCAATTGTGGTGCCCCTCTACCGGCAACCGGACGCGTAACCTTGAAAGACATCCTGGCTGCTGGCCTACTAAAAGCCGGCGACGAACTTACCATAAGTTTCCGCGGCAAGGATATAACGGCGACTCTTTTAGCCGACGGTAAAATAAAATATGAGAATAAAACTTATGATGGACCACTGGCCGGTGCCATTGCTGCCAGAGGTCAGACCTGCGATGGCTGGTATTGCTGGAATGCCATAGAGCACGCCACGGGTAAAAGCTATGCTATTAGCCATTATCGAGGTGCGTTACTGAGACAAAAGCGTGAGGGACACTAGCACTTTCTTGCGGTATCAATCAACCACCGTTGACTTTTCGACATATCCCGGGCTCGGCCTGGTACAGTTTCTTGTAGGAGTTACCAACCCCTTCCCCTTAAAGGGGAAGGGGAGGGTTTTTAAGAGACGGGGCTAGCCCCCTCTCTTTCTGCTTGTTTCCCCTCTCCTGGTAGGAGAGGGGGTTAGGGGGTGAGGTCACTCAAGGTCTGCTGAATGAAAAGATGTTCCAATCATATGAACCAGTACAACATACCATTGACTTTTCAACACATCTCCCGTATGCTATGGGAAATAAACTGAATATAGAACTTTAGAGGTGCCCAGCGTAAGCGCGGGCTTAAACGGAAGGCAAGTACGGTGTAAATCCGTCACAGTCCCACCTGCTGTAACTGAGAGGTTAGAATTCCCCTCAGAAGTCAGAACGCCGGCCTCTATTGGTTGCCTCAGTGGAGATGGGGAGGCAGATTAAAGACTTTCCTGTAAACCCCCCTCGTTCTGCACGCGAGGGGGCTTTTCTATCCTCAATAATCCCTCTCTCCTTGAGAAAGTAACGGCACCCAGGCGGGTTGGTTACTAAACGACCTCCCTACTGGCAACCTGATTATTGAGTGAGGATATGCTGACTGAACTGAGACGCAGTAATCGACTGGTGCTGGTATCGTTATTACTGGGCGGGATTTTGATTTTTTCACTATTCCTGGCCAGCACTTTTGGCGCCGTAAACATCTCTTTCCCGGAAATAATACAAATGGCCCTGAATAAGACTGCCATTTTCAACTTCCCAACTAACTGGAGAGCCGCGGATGAAACTATTATTTTCCAGATACGGCTGCCGCGGGTAATCGGCAGCGCTCTGATTGGAGCCGCTCTAGCTACCGCCGGGGTACTGTTCCAGGGTTTGCTACGCAACCCCATGGCTGACCCTTATATTATTGGCACCTCAGCCGGAGCCGCTTTAGGTGCCACCCTAGCCATGATACTACCGCTAAATCTGGCTTTTCTCGGTTTTGGACTGGTGCCGCTGGCCGCCTTTATCGGCGCCCTGGTTACGGTCATCATCGTCTATAATCTGGCGCGAGTCGGGGGTAAGACACCCATCATTAGCATGCTCCTGGCCGGATTTGTCGTCAGCGCCCTGCTCGCCGCCGTTGTCGCTTTTATTATGTCAATCAGCGACAAATTAGGACTGGACATCCGCTCGGTTTATTCGTTCCTACTGGGGCATATCTCGGTAACCGGCTGGGAACAGATATGGGTTGTTGCACCGCTGGTTATTGGCGGCATTATCGGGGCCCGCTTTTTTGCCTTACACTTAAATGCATTTTCGTTGGGAGAAGAGGGCGCCGCCTATTTAGGCATTGATGTCGAGCGGGATAAAATACTCATCCTGGCTTTAGGCTCTCTGCTCACTGCCGCCGCCGTTTCCATCAGCGGCTTAATTGGTTTTGTCGGGCTGGTAATGCCTCATGCGGTACGGCTGAGTATCGGGCCGGACCACCGGCTGCTGTTACCGGCTTCAGCACTGGCCGGAGCTACTTTTGTGGTCATTGCCGACCTTTTCGCCCGTACTCTGCTGGCCCCGGTAGAAATTCCGGTAGGTATTATTACAGCACTTATCGGAGCGCCGTTCTTTCTTTACTTGCTCAGGCGCAGCCGCAAGGAGTACGCTCTCTGATGATTGGACTACAAATTCGGCAGGTTTCCTTCTCATACCACAACGGTTTTGTCTTGCAGGACATCAACCTGGCTGTTGCCGCCGGCGAGATGATAGCCCTGCTCGGGGCTAACGGTTCCGGCAAGACCACCCTGATTAAGCTCGCCAGTGGCATTCTCAAACCCAAGCAAGGGGAAATCAGGCTGGGTGGTGCTAACCTAAGCCAGCTAAACCGGAAATCCGTAGCCCGCAGTGTGGCCGCGGTGCCACAGCAATTCCATGTCCCTTTTGCCTTTACCACCAGCGAGGTAGTCACGCTGGGACGGATACCATTTATTAAGACCCTGGCTGGAGAAACTCCCGCCGATAAACGGGCGGTGACGACGGCTATGGAACTGGCCGGTATCAGCCAATTTGCCCAGCGCCGTTTTGATGAGTTGAGCGGCGGCGAACGACAGAAGGTCATTCTGGCGATGGCACTGGCACAAGAACCCAAGCTGCTACTTCTAGATGAGCCGACAGTGCATCTGGATATCAGCCATCAGGTAGAAACCCTGGAATTGCTGAGGAACCTCAACCAGGAGCGAAAACTCACTGTCATTGCCGCCATGCATGAGCTTAATCTGGCCGCCCTTTACTTCGACCGCCTGGTCCTGCTTAAAGAAGGCCGTATTTTAGCTGATGGAACTCCGTCGCAGGTCCTAACTGAACACGGCATCAGAGAGGTATTCTCAGCGTCAGTCAAAGTGGAATCACACCCGGTAACCGGCGTCCCTCACATCGTAATGATACCTAAGCGAAACGCCGACAAGCACCGGTAAGTCTGCCCTAAAGTACCGTCCTTACCTTTGAATCCAGAGGCAAGGATTTTACTCCAGCCGGGTTATGGCAGCCAAAAGAGCCCGACAGGTATTTGACACTACTCTCAGTCTATAGCCCTATCAGGTCAGCCACACGCTTCCGATGGTAAATCGGGTCTCCCAAGTAAGAGTACAGGGTCTTGGCTTTCTTGCTATAGAGGTAAAGAGGGAACTTCTTGTCGACACCGACACCAGCATGAACCTCATGACTCAGATGACCGCACTCATGGAAAGACTCACTGGCAACAGATTTGGCCAGTGACACCGCCTCATCCTGTTCCGCTTGAGGTTTATTGGTATCCACCTTCCACAAAGCCTCAGCCGTAATCCAGCGGGCTTTTTCCAGATGGTTCGCCTGGCCGATAATATAGCCCTGTACCCACTGGAAAGCACCGATAGGCTGACCGAACTGTACCCTGGTCTGGGCGTATTCTACAGTCATATCCAGCAAATGCTGACAGGCACCGACCATATAGGAACTCATCAGCACGGAAGTGATTCTCATTGGTTTGGCCAGGGCTGACCAGCCGTTGTCTTTCTTGCCGATGATATTTGCTGCCGGCACTTCGACCGAATTAAAGGTCATCTCATTGAGCTTCTCACCCACAAAACCGGGCAGGTCACGGCAGGAGAGCCCACGGGACTTCTTGTCCACCAAGAATAGCGTTATTCCATCCGCCGGATTGCTGCTCTTTTTCGTCCGGGCAACACAGATAATCTGGTCAGCAATCTGAGCATCATGGATAAAACGCTTGGTCCCATTAAGGACAAAGTTACTGCCTTTGGCGGTCGCTGACAGGTGGATACACTCCGGCTCCCAGCCGTAATCCGGTTCGGTAAGCGCTAGAGCCAGTATCTGTTTACCATCAGCAATCGCCGGCAGAAGTTTCTTTTTTTGCTCCTCCGTTCCTGACTCAAGGATAATCGAGCCGCAAAGCAGTGGTGAGGAAAAATAAGGTCCGGGTAAGAGCGCTTGTCCCATTTCCTCATAGAGGACACCCAGGTCCTGAATACTACTGCCCATACCGCCATATGCCTCAGGCAGACTCATCCCAACCCAGCCTAGCTCGGACGTCTTACGCCAGAGTTCTGCCGAGAATCCGGTCTTACTATCATCTACTTCCTTAACTACTGTCCACGGGCATTCCTGCTTGAGAAAATCCCGGGTTGTATTTTTTAACATTTCCTGGGTCTCGGTAAGAGACAGATCCATTAGATTACCCTCCTCTAAATTTAGATTTCGACGATATATTTATTTGTGTACAGCCTCAGCTCGCGTGGCACTCCGGCCCAAGCCCATAGCACGAGACATCATAATTTGCTGAACCTCCGGTGTACCACCAATATGAGTGACATCAGCCATCCGTACTTCATTCACCACCTCACCCAGCAATATCCCTAACTCCGGGTCATCAATCAAGCAAGCCGGCCCCAGAATATCCATTAGCGCCTTCCCAAATACCGGCGAAAAGCGCTTCCTGTGCAGAGATATCTGGGTTCCGGTATAGCGTATTCTCGGTATTTGACCCTGAGACATAGCGAAGTTACGCACCCCCCAGAGCCGACCTACCTCAGCTTCAATGTAGAGCTGCACTAAAAGGTCACGGACCATGGGGTTACTACTTATCGGTTTACCATTACGCAGTGTCTTCTTGCAGTAGTCAATAACATGTAGTACCCGCTTGTTACGGGGGGTAAGAGAACCTCCGCCACCATGCTCCAGTGCCAGAGTCGCCTGGGTTACCAGCCACCCTTTATTTTCTTCACCGATAAGGCGGTCTGCCGGACAACGGACATCCTCACAGAGCACCTCCCACTTTTGACCCTCGGCAGCAATGAGATTCAAGGGAATGTAGGTGATGCCCGGTAAGTCAGCCGGGATAAAAAAGGCGCTGATGTTCTGGTGGCGGGGAGCTTTGGGGTCAGTGACTGCCGGCCAGTAAAGATAATCAGGACGAAGTCCTTCTGGTTGCTGACCGACAAAGACTTTATCTCCATTAATAACATAAACATCCCCATCACGGACAGCAGTGCTCTTCATCGACGCTTCATCACTACCAGCATCAGGCTCAGTAAAGCATTGAAAGCCAAACCATTCGCCGCTCAGCAGCTTCGGCAGAAACTTTCGTTTCTGCTCCTCCGTCCCCTGGGACATAATACCCCCGGTGTGTATCGACGAAACTTCGTGACCTCCGGGCCAGCGGTGTTGCTCACTTACTTTGGCAAACTCCTCAGCCAGTATAATACAGTGGTCAAGGTCCAGACCGCCTCCGCCATATTGCTTGGGATAGGCAGGGGCAAACCAGCCCTTTTTACCCATCTTGCGGTCTAACTCCCGTCCGTAAATGAACATCTCCTTGGACATCTGGACCGGGTCAGGAGGCACAATCGGCTCTTTATACGCATTTTCCTCAATAAAGGCACTTACCTCCTTGCGGAACTCCTCTTGTTCCTTAGTGTAATAAAATTCAAAATCCATATATCCCCGACCCTCCTTTCTTTGTTTCCACTCTATTAGCTAGTCGCCGCGGCCGGCCGCGTTGCGCTTCGTCCTAAGCCCATAGCACGAGACATCATGATTTGCTGGACCTCTGGGGTACCACCAATATGAGTGACATCAGCCAGCCTGACCTCATTTTCTGCCTCTCCCGCCAATATTTGCAACTCAGGGTCATCAATCAAACAAGCCGGCCCCAGAATATCCATTAGCGCCTTCCCAAATACCGGTGAAAAGCGCTTGTTGTGCAGAGAGGTCTGGGTTCCGGTGTAGCGCACTCTAGGTATTTGCCCTTCAGCCATAGCGAAGTTGCGCAGTCCCCAAAGTCGCCCTACATGATACTCAATATAGAGCTGAATCAATAGGTCTCTAACCATGGGGTCACTGCTTATCCGTTTTCCGTTACGTAACGTCTTCTTACAATAATCAATCACCTTCAATACCCGCCTGCCCCGGGGAACAAGAGCACCTCCTCCGCCGTGTTCTGCCGCTAGAGTTCCTTGCGTCACCAACCATCCTTTGTTTAGCTCGCCGATAAGACAATCCGCAGGGCATCTCACACCCTCACAAGTAACTTCCCACTTTGAACCCTCAGCCGCGATAAGGTTCAGAGGAATATAGGTAATGCCCGGCAAATCTGCCGGAATAAAAAAGGCGCTGATGTTCTGGTGACGGGGGGCTTTAGGGTCGGTAACCGCCGGCCAGTACAGATAATCAGGACGAAGCCCTGCTGGCATCTGTCCAACAAAGACTTTAGTACCGTCAATGACATAAACATCCCCATCACGGACGGCAGTGCTCTTCATCGAAGCCTCATCACTGCCAGCCTCAGGCTCAGTAAAGCATTGAAAGCCGAACCATTCGCCGCTCAGCAGCTTGGGTAAGAACTTTCGTTGCTGCTCCTCCGTCCCTTGGGACATAAGTCCTGCAGTATATATCGGTGAGATTTCACTAGCTCCCCCGAATATTCCTGGCCAGCGACGCTCTTCCTTTATCTTGGCAAATTCGATGGCGAGTACGACGCAGTGGTCAAGGTCTAAGCCACCGCCTCCATATTCTTTGGGGTAGGCAGGAGCAAACCATCCTTTCGCTCCTAGCTTGCGCTCAATCTCCCGACCTTTCAGGAACAGCTCGGGACTAAGCTTGGTTACATCAGCCGGCATAATTGGTTCTTTCAAGACGTTTTCCGCAATAAACCGCCGGATCTCCTTGGCGAACTCCTCTTGTTCCCTGGTATACTTAAACTCAAAATCCATATGCCCTAGACCTTCCACGAAGTTGCTATTTTATTGTTGGCCTGTAGCAGCTCGCGTTGCACCCCGGCCCAAGCCCATAGCACGAGACATCATAATCTGCTGAACTTCAGGAGTGCCGCCCACATGAGTGACTTCACCCAGCCTGACGTCAAGTTCCACTTCTCCAAAGAGAATCTGCAACTCAGGGTCATCAATTAAGCAGTGAGGTCCCAGAATATCCAGCAGAATCTTCCCTTTCACCGGAGAGAAACGCTTCCGATGCAGAGAGGTCTGAGTTCCGGTATAGCGTATTCTCGGTATTTGACCTTGAGCCATAGCGAAGTTGCGCACCCCCCAGAGCCGACCCACTTCAGCTTCAATATAGAGCTGCACTAAAAGGTCACGGACCATGGGGTCGCTACTTATCGGTTTACCGTTACGCAATGTCTTTTTGCAGTAATCAATAATACGGTGCTCCGTACGGTCTCCTGTCACCAGATGGCCCCCGCCACCATGCTCCAGGTGCAAGGTCGCCTGAGTCACCAGCCACCCTTTGTTTTCCTCGCCAATCATGCAATCGGCCGGGCAGCGCACATCTTCACAGATAATATGCCACCTCTGGCCGCCACCGCCACCAACTAAATTCAAGGGAATATAGGTAATACCCGGCAGGTCTGCCGGAATAAAAAAGGCACTGAGGTTCTGGTGACGGGGAGCTTTAGGGTCCGTAACCGCTGCCCAGTAAAGATAATCGGGGCGAGGTCCACCAACCGGTTCGCCGCCAACAAAGACTTTGTCTCCGTTAATGATGTAAACATCCCCATTACGGACGGCAGTACTCTTCATTGCTGCCTCGTCGCTGCCGGCTTCAGGCTCGGTAAAGCACTGGGCACCGTGCCAATCCCCCAGCAACAACTTGGGCAAGAACCGTCGTTTTTGCTCCTCAGTCCCGTGGGCCATAATTCCCCCGGTATGTATCGCCGATACTTCAGTAGAGCCGGGCCAACGGTGCTCACGCCTTATCCAGCCGAATTCCTCGGCCAGCACCACACAATGGCCAAGGTCTAAACCGCCGCCGCCATATTCCTTGGGGTAAGCCGGAGCATACCAACCCCTCTCACCCATTTTGCGGGAGAGCTCCTTACCTCTGACAAACATCTCAGGATTAAGTTTAACCGGGTCGGGCGGAACAACCGGTTCTTTGTAAGCGTATTCTTCGATAAAAGCGCGTACTTCCTTACGAAACTCCTCCAGCTCCTCGCTGTAATGGTACTCAAAATCCATTCGAGTCACCCTCTCCTATTTTCGCCAAAAGCAGAACCGAATACTGCCCGTAACCGCAGTGAGTCTAGCACATATTTATCCTGCCAGTCAAGCAACTTGACGCAGACCTTTTACTTATTTGCTGCAGACAATATTTTAGTCGAGAGCTAACTCCTGAAGTGATTTGACCTATCCCCTGACCCCTTCCCTTTGAAGGGAAGGGGAGTTAAGGAAAAGAGAGGGGGATTAAGGTGGTGAGGTTCATAAACAATAGAATGAGTAAAATCTTTTAGACCGTGGGCTAAGAAATTAAACGATAAAATTCCGGTTTACCAGACCTAGCCGGATTTCCTGGCGGTATCATCCAGAGCCAGCCTCAGTTCTTTGACAAAATCGCCTACCGAAATAAGGCTATCATCCTTCTCCATAAGCTGAATAAGCCGACTGCCAACAATAACCCCATCGGCGATGCGAGCTACCTGTGTGGCTTGCTCCGAAGTCGAGATACCGAACCCGACACAGAGCGGCTGTTTAGCTACCTGCCTTACCCGGGCGACAAATGACGCCAGGTCTACTGGCAGTCTGTTCCTGGCTCCGGTTACCCCGGTCACCGAGACCAGGTAAATAAACCCCTGCGACTTCTCGGCTACCAGCCGGATACGCTCTTCAGTGCTGGTGGGAGCTAGCAGGTAAATGAGGTCGAGTCCCTGCTTATGGGTGATTGCCTCCATCTCCGAGCCTTCCTCCGGTGGCAGGTCAGGGATAATCAGTCCATCGATACCAGCCTTAGCACAGTCCCTGCCAAATTTCTCAAGACCGTAGCTGAAAACCGGATTAAAATAGGTCATAAATACCAGCGGTATCTTCACCTTTTTACTTAACTGGCTGGCTATATCCAGGCAAATCCCGGGGGTAACCCCTTTCTGTAAAGCCCCGTAGCTGGACTTTTGTATGGTAGCGCCATCAGCCAGAGGGTCGGAGAAGGGAATGCCCAGCTCGACAATATCGCAGCCGCTGCCAGCCAGAAGGGGTACCACTTTCAGGGTGGCTTCGATGCTGGGATAACCTACGGTAACGTAAGGGATAAGTGCTTTTTTGCCAGGACGTTTAAAGACGGAAGCGATACGGCTCAAACTTTCACCCCCAGCGCTTCAGCGACGATATCCATGTCTTTATCGCCACGCCCGGAGAGGTTAATGACGATGATTTGTTCCTTATCCAGCGAACCAGCCAGCCCGACCGCATAAAATACAGCATGCGCCGATTCCAGGGCCGGGATAATACCCTCGGCACGGGATAGGAGTTGGAAGCCTTCGAGGGCTTCCTTATCACTGACGGCAACATAGGTAGCCCGCCCGCTATCCTTGAGATAGCTGTGCTCAGGGCCAACGCCGGGATAGTCCAGCCCGGCAGAAATACTGTGGGTCGGCTGAATCTGTCCGTGACTATCCTGAAGAACAAAGGATTTAGCCCCGTGGAGCACTCCCAGTCTCCCCGCCACCAGTGAAGCGGCATGTTCTCCAGTCTCAAGACCCCTCCCCGCCGCCTCCACCCCGATAAGCCTGACATCACGGTCATCCAGGAAGGGATGAAAGATACCAATGGCATTGCTGCCGCCACCGACGCAGGCAACGATATGGTCCGGCAGGCGGCCCGCTTTAGCCAGTATCTGTTCTCTGGTTTCCTTACCGATTACCGACTGGAAATCACGCACCATGACCGGATAGGGATGAGGTCCGACGACCGAGCCGATAAGGTAGTAAGTGTCCCGGGCATTGGTCACCCAGTCCCTTATCGCCTCATTAACGGCATCTTTTAATGTCCGGCTGCCCGATGAGACAGGCCTTACCTCAGCCCCCATCAGCTTCATACGGAAGACATTAAGCGACTGGCGGCGCACATCTTCCTCGCCCATATAGATAATGCATTCCATACCCAGCATGGCGCACACGGCGGCGGTCGCCACTCCGTGCTGCCCGGCTCCGGTCTCGGCGATAATTCTGCGCTTACCCATTCTCCGGGCGAGAAGACCCTGCCCCAAGGCATTGTTGATTTTATGCGCTCCGGTATGGGCCTGGTCCTCCCTCTTCAGATAAATCCGGGCCCCGCCACACTGCTTCGTGAGTTTCTCCGCCAGGTAGAGCGGCGTCGGCCGTCCGGAATAGTCGCGGGACAGCGAATCGAACTCAGTCCAGAAGGCAGCATCAGCCTTCGCCTTGTCGTAAGCCGCCACCAGCTCAGCCAGCACCGGCATCAGCGTCTCAGGGACGAACTGACCTCCATATTCACCGAAATATCCACGCTTATCTGGCAGCAAGACAACCCTCCAAAAGCCGAACTGTCTCCAGTCCACAAATCTTAATCACGGTCGAATAGCTCCTTCATCCTGACGGCGATATTGGACGCCGTCAACAGCGACTCGCCGATGAGCACCGCATCGACTCCCCACTGTGTCAACTTCTCGATATCCCCGTGGTCTTTTATACCACTCTCACTGACCACTATTCTATCACGAGGGACAAGTGGCCTTAGCCGTTCGGTGGTAGTGATATCTATGGTAAAGTCTCTCAAGTTGCGGTTATTGATGCCGATTATCCTGGCTTTACTCTGCAAAGCTATTGCCATCTCAGCCTCATTATGCACCTCTACCAGGCACTTCATACCCAGTTGGTGGCTCAGCCTAAGCAGCTCCTCCAGTTTCTGAGGAGTCAAGATAGCCACGATGAGCAGCAGAGCATCGGCGCCATAAGCCCGTGATTCATGCACCTGGTAGGGGTCGACAATGAAATCTTTTCTGAGCAGGGGTATCTTTTTGTCTCTCAACGCATCCCGGATATCTTTGAGGTCGTTAATACTGCCCTGGAAATATCTCGATTCGGTCAATACCGATATGGCTGAAGCTCCGTTGTCGGCGTAGGTTTTAGCTATCGCCACCGGCTCAAAATCAGCGCGGATAACTCCCCTGGATGGCGATGCCTTTTTAACCTCGGCGATGAGCCGGATACCATTGCCCCGCAGCGCCGCGGCAAAATCAATCGGCGGTGGTTGCCTGCCGATTGTTGCCTGCATCTCAATCAGCGGTATGCCGCGCTTCCTGGCTTCAAGTTCCAGCTTTTTATCAGCCACTATCTGGTCTAAAATCATTGCTACCTCTATATCTCCCCCTTTGGCAAAGGGGGAATAAGGGGGATTTTAAATCCCTCTCTATCTCCCTTTATCAAAGGGAGAAGGCAACTCAAAGTTTCCGATAGCTTGAGATTGTAAAAGAGCTAAGCAAAGCTCTGGCTGAGTTTTACCAGTTGCTCCAGCTTAGCCTGAGCCTGACCGTTATCCAGCACCTCACGGGCTAAACTTACCCCCAGATTGAGCGACGGCACTTTATCACCAGCTACCAGAGCCGCCGCCGCGTTTATCAGCACCACATCCCGCTGCGGTCCATCGGCGCCAGCCAGAATAGCACGCGCGCGGGCCGCATTTTCCTGGGCAGTGCTACCCTCTAATTCCGCCAGGCTTTTGATGAGGGATAAACCGACGTCTTCAGGACCAATGAAATAATTCCGAACACGTCCGCCTTTA
This sequence comes from Chloroflexota bacterium, assembly GCA_016193545.1. Taxonomy (GTDB): domain Bacteria; phylum Chloroflexota; class Dehalococcoidia; order Dehalococcoidales; family UBA2162; genus JACPSA01. The sequence goes on along the minus strand of JACPSA010000032.1, from coordinate 2,152 downwards.
ATTTCACAGACCCGCGTCCTGCCGGTCAGCGTAACTTCGTCCAGTCCGTCTTCGCCGTGGACGACCAGGGCATGACGGCAGCCCAGGCTTTGCAACACCAGCGCCAGCTTCTCCACCAGTGATTCATCGGCGACACCCAGCAGGTACGCCTTAGCGTCAGCGGGGTTAGTCAGCGGGCCCAGGATATTGAATACAGTGCGAATGCCAATCTCACGCCGGGGAGCGGACGCATATTTCATCGCCGGATGGAATGCCGGAGCGAACATGAAACCGATGCCCACCTCGTCCAGACAGTGCCGTACCTGTTCGGCATTGAGGTCTATCTTGACGCCCAGGGCTTCCAGCACATCAGCGCTGCCACACTGGCTGCTCATGCCCCGGTTGCCGTGTTTGGCTACCTTCAGCCCGGCGCCGGCAACAACAAAAGCCGTCACCGTGGAGATATTGAAAGTATTAAGGCCATCACCGCCGGTGCCGACGACATCAATCACCGGGTAGTCTACCGCCACCCGGATTGCCTTGGCCCGCATGACACTGGCCAGCCCGGCGATTTCCTCAACCGTCTCTCCCTTGAGGCGGAGGGCGGTGACGAAGGCGCCAAACTGTGCCGGAGTAACCTCACCCTCCATTATCTCCTTCATCACCGAGGCTGCTTCTTCTTGAGTCAGCGATTTGCCAGTTATTAAAGTGCTAATAGCTTCTTTAATCATGGTAGGAACTCCTCCTCAAATAAGAGTAATGAACCTCACCCCCTTAATCCCCCTCTCCTTAGGAAGGAGAGGGGGAAGAGGTTTCATAAGAGGGACGAAGTCCCTCTTTAACTCTCCGCTATTAGAGATAAGGATATTAGTTTAGAGATACTATTCTTATCCCGTATTTCTCAACTTCGAGAACAACTTTTTGGCCTTCTTTGAAGCCGGCAAACTCAAGAGCATCTACAAGTCTTACCTTCCTCTTGCCTCCATCTATGAGGTCGGGATTTACCCACATACCTGTTTCAATAAAGCTTATGCCACCAATATACTCTTGCGAACCGATTGAAAACGGAACTGGAAAACGCATTCTATCTTGGTTCAAAAAGTGTTGAGTTCCCTTTTTATATAATGGAATCTCAATGCGCCATTTCCTATCAGTATATCTTCGCGAGACGCTGCTTATCCTTCCACTGATTGCTCTAATAGATTTAGCCATAATCACCTCCTTTAGTATTAGTGTTTTAGAACCTCACCCTCTTATTTTCCCCCTCAACTCTATGAGACCGGGTTTCTCCCTTTCGTAAAGGGAGATAGAGAGGGATTTCAAAATCCCCCTTAGTCCCCCTTTTCCAAAGGGGGAAATGAGTAATATTACACCTAAGTATACAGTTTCAGGAAATTTTTCAGTAAATCTTTGCCCACTGCCGTCATAAAGGACTCAGGGTGGAACTGGATGCCCTGCACCGGGTGCTGGCGGTGGCGCAGTCCCATAATCTCATCGTCATCCGTCCAGGCGGTTATTTCCAGGCAATCGGGGAGTCCTTCACGCTCCACCACCAGCGAGTGGTAGCGGATGGCGGAGAAAGGCTCGGGCAGCCCGGCAAATACTCCCTGCCCTTTATGATGTATCAGCGAGGACTTACCATGCATAATCTGCTTGGCCTGCCCGACGATGCCGCCATAGCTGTAACCGATACACTGGTGTCCCAGGCAGACGCCGAGGATGGGCAAAGTAGCCCCGAAATGACGGATGACATCGTTAGAGATACCGGCATTCTGCGGCGTCGAGGGACCGGGCGAGATGACAATCCGCTGCGGCTGCATCCGCTCAATCTCCTCAATGGTGGTTTTATCATTGCGCACCACCACGACCTCCTCACCCAGTTCGCTCAGGTACTGGAAGAGATTGTAGGTGAAGCTGTCATAATTATCAACCAGCAGCAGCATATTGTGAACTTCATCCCCTTTATTTGTATTAACCCTATCCCCTTAATCCCCTTCCCCTTGTCAAGATAACGGGGAACTAAAACTCATTTCCGGCCGAGGCACCTTAAACTCAATGGTCAGGTCACCCGACGCGTCGAGGAGAGCCCTCTGTACCAGCGAGTCAATGACGTCTCGTTTAGCTTGCTCCGTGAGGGCTTTGTCAACCTTGGATTTCATCGCCGGGATCAGCT